>NCBI01000053.1 GCA_002255365.1 Chromatiales bacterium 21-64-14 | reverse complement strand
ACCATCTTTTCATGGGGTGATGAACATTGAATCAATCAAAAAACCCCTTGCAATACAAGCTTGGGATCATCTTAAACATGCAGACGGGTACCGGTCGTATCAGGCCATCCCTGACAACACAAGATGAAGTACTGAAAGTCAAAACCGGGATGGTCGACGAGGGGTGTCCGGATTAAAAAATGACATTAGCTGTACACCTTTGCGGATGAGGCTGAGGCTGCGGATGAGGCTGAGAAGACCTGGCCGACCGCGAGATCGCCGTCCAGATCGTCGTAGAGCATGTGCCCCTCCTCCATCACGGCGTCCTTGCCCTCGTGCAAGTGGTACACGGCCATGCTCTCTATCTTCCCCCCTGGGGCGAGCCGCAGCGTGCCTCGGCGTCGCTGCTCGATCAGAGGGTACACGACGAAGCTCGCCGTGGTGTGCTCGCAGTAGGCGCGCAAGAGGTCAGCGAGGGTGCTGCCGCGCTCGAGGCCTATCTCGACCGCCCAGGCCGGGATGCCCGCCTCGCCGTTGCCCAGGGTGATCGGGCGTCGGGCGACGCCGTCGCGTCCCACGATCGCGAGGCCGTCCGAGCGGTATCCCGGGAACTCCTGCACGACGTCGCCGGGCCGCACATCGAAGCCCGCCGAGAGGAGCGCCGCGGCTGCGTCGCCCGCCGGATCGTCTACGTCGTCCTGCCGCTCCCAGCGGTACAGCCAGACCGAGATGACGTGCACCTGCGCTCGTCGTTGTCTGTACAGGAGATTGACTCGATCAAGCAGTCGCAGCCGCGTCAAGCCGTCGTGCGACTTCGGGCTGAACTCATCGGCCAGGCGGAACTCGCTGACGAAGCCGATGGTCGTGCCTGTCCCCGAGGACATGACGGAGGACAGACTCGAACGGAGGCGTTCTCTGAACGCGCTGTCGTCGAACGCGACCGGGACCAGAACGAGATTCCAGCGCGATCGACCGAGACGCGGCACGTACTTGTAGTCCGTGGGGACGGCGTCGTCCCACGGACCCAGCAGCGAGTGCGCGACGAGGCCCAGCTTGTCGACCAGGTCTATGACGCCTCCGACGATTCCGTCGACTTCGTCAGGATCAATAATAAGATTCGTCGTCGTCACGCGCGCGTAGCACGCCTTGATCCCGCCCGAGCTCCCGTCGCTCGACTCGGTGTTGACCCCGAAGACCCACGTCTGCTCCATGCGCCGACCGGCAGTGTAGGTGGCCCCCGTCACGACGCAGGGCCCTTTAGAAGAGAGCCTGCTGGCCGCTACGGCGAGGGCGCTCTTCGCTTCAGCCGTCATTGCCATTTCAATCCAATTGACTACTTGATTCTCTGATTACAAAGATGACAACGTCAATTTTTTTTAAATCATCATCAAAAAGAAAAGTACGTTTTACGGCCCATGCCACCATTCCCTGACTTGGGCTGCCGTCGTCACGCCGGGCTCGAAGGGCATCCAGCGATTGATGTCGTCGTTGCGCACGAGCGCGAAGCTGAAGGCGTTGGGGCTCTCCATCGGGAACCAGCGGATCGCCCTCCATGAGCAGGCGCACATGATGCATGGACCGTACTGCTCGGGCGTGTGGATGGGGTCGCCCCAGAGCGTAGGGACGTCAGCCACGAAGGGGTGGACGCCCGGGCGGTTTTGATCCTCGCCGAAGGCGCCCCGGATCTCGCGCATGGCGAGTGTGATCTTCTCACTGTGCTCCTGGAGCTGCGAGAGCCAGTCCTGGACGCGCTCGTAGTCATACAGGAACCTCGGGTCGTTGAAGCGTGTGCGTGACTTGATCAAAGGGCGCATGGTCGCCATGTTGGCCACGTTCTCGCTCAATAAGACGAGAGGAGTCCCGTACGGAGAGTAGGCGACGATCTTGACGTCCGCCATATCCTCCTCGTTGCGGTCGTCCAGGCCGAACCTCTCGTACGCGAGGTCGCGCGACACGTCGTCGGGGGGGAAGAGGACGTGCGCGGCGCCTGCGCCCTTGGCGATTAGCACGTCCTTGCTGACGCGGGTGAGGTAATCGGGGTCGCACAGCTGAGCGATGCCGCGCCTGACTTCCTCCTCTGTGTTGGCTGGTCCCCCGTCGAACACACTGGCGCCGTTACTCGAGATCAAGACCTTCAACACGAAGAACGCGGCGCTCAGCTTGCCGGGAATGCTGCGCCTAGTCCTCGCGGGGGGCTCCTCTGAGCTCCTCGCGGGGAGCTCCTCCTCTGCGCGCCTCGTCCTCGCGGGGAGCTCCTCCTCTGAGCGCCTCGTCCGCGCGGGGGGCTCCTCCTCTGCGCGCCTCGTCCGCGCGGGGGGCTCATCCTCCGTGCGCCTCCTTGGTGGGGGCTCCTCCGTGCGCCTCCTGGGCGGGGGCTCCTCCGTGCGCCTCCTGGGCGGGGGCTCCTCCGTGCGCCTCCTGGGCGGGGGCTCATATGTGGGCCTCCTGGGGGGGGGATAATATGTGCGCCTCCTGGGTGGGGACTCATATGTGCGCCTCCTGGGTGGGGACTCATATGTGCGCCTCCTGGGGGGGTCATCCCTTCGGGAAGCTCCCCTGGCGTCTCTGTGGGATGACCCAACGGGCGATCTGCTCCTGCTCCTGCGGCTGTATCCTGTGCTCCGACGTTGGGCAACGTACTCGTGATGGCGGTCCATGCCGACGGTATCGCGATGTGGATAGCGATCTGGGTTGCTTTTCACACAACGGGTGCTGATGTGGGGATCCACACCGTACGTGCGCTCCTCGTACCTCCGATCGTCCTTTTCGCCGCTGCCGCTGCTTATGCCTGCGCTTGTCTTGCCGCTGCTTGTTCCTGTGCCAGTCGTGCCGCTGCTTGTGCTTGTGCTTGTGCCAGTCGTTCCGCTGCCTGTGCCTGTGCTCGTGCCTGTGCTCGTGCCTGTGCCTGTCGTGCCACTGCCACTGCCGCTGCGAGAAGTGCCCGAAGAAGAAGACACCATGTTTTTCCTGGAGAGACTTTGATCTGCGGTTTCTAGGGGCATGGTCGCATGCCGTACATACGTGCCGTACACTGCAGTTACGGGATCAATCGTATTGGCCATGCAACTGCAGGTACCGGAAAATTAGAAGCGTGAAAGCGTGATTTCTTGAGCACATCAGACAGACATCAGATGTACGCCTTCTCAGTCTACTACAACAATCCATTGTTCGTCAGCATCAAAAGCAATCCCTTGTTCGAAGATGAAGATGAGGAGTATTTCGATTGCGAAGTCGCGTTCCATGTGGCTGAGATTGTAAATTGATTACATTACAGATAATGCCATTTTTTAATCCGGACATTTATTTCAAACGTCCTCCCAATCCATGCCATCGTCTTCTATCACCGGCGGCTTACGAATAACGTGCTTCGGCGTCCTCCCGACCATCGACGCGGCGTACTGGGCCGCGTACAACGCCAAAGCCGCTTCCCTCGCGCTGGCTTGGGCGTCTTGGGCATTATTGGCAGGTTGTGGCGTTTGTGCGTGTGCGTGTGCTTGTGCTTGTGCTGGCGCTCGTGCCTGTGCTGTCGCGTTCTCCCTTGGGTTCTGCGCGGCGCCTGAATCGCCGATGCGGACGACGACCTGGGTGTCGTCCCATCCTCTCCGGTGAGCCGCCGAGGAGGGCGCCTGGACCGTCCCCAGGGGGGGTGCGGGCGCGCTGTTCGTCGACGCCGTCAACGACGCCATCAACTGGACGAGGGGTCGCATCTGCACTTCCCCCCTGGCCAACGTCGACGCGATCTCCTCCCTCCTCTCGTCTCTGCAGAACCCCCCGTCCGACTGGACGACGAGTGCGTTGCACACGTCGCACCGCATGCAGCCGCCCTGCCCTATCAGCAAGTGCACATCGAGGCTGGTGAAAGACTTGCCGCACGGCTGGTTGCTGCAGTCGAAACGAGCCATGGGCTCCTTGGGGTCCAGCTCGTCCTCGAGCGCCTTGCGCATCAAGTGCACGCGGAGCTGAGCGACGTCGACCATCCTAGCGAAGTCGACCGCGTAGTACGACAGCATCCGGCAGCGTGTTCTCTTGCGCATGCCCATGCGCATTCCCATGCGCATGCCCATGCCCATGTGCTTGCGCTTGCGTTTGCGCTTTTCCTCCTCCTCCTCCTCCTCCTCATCTTCCTCATCCTCCTCATCCTCAGAGTCGTCGTCCTTTGCCTGCGTGTTCTCCTCGACGACGGCGCAGAAGCGACTCCCTGCACGCGACTCCCTGCGGTGCTCGCTCACGAGCAGCTGCTCGCGCGTCAAGTACTTGAGAGCCCTCACGACGAGCGCAGGGTGGGCCTTGATGTCGTTCGTGATCTGCCCCTCGGGGACCCACTCGCGGGCGAGCATGTAGTCCATCAGGACGATCCCCAGGCCCGAGGTGTCTACCTCGTCGATGGCCTTGCATTTCTCGCTGATAGGGGGGCACCGACCGGCGTAAAAGGAGCGCACCAGGAGTTTCGCTAGACGCACGTACATACATGCACGTTTTTGTATCGTGACGGTTGTTGTTGTGCCGTTTATGTGCACCAAAGCGGTACATATCGATCGCCACTCAGCGTACGGCATGTGTTTCTTTCGTCTTGCTGGCGCATTATTTTTCCGTCGTGCCGTTCGTCGTCCGGTTCCTGAAATACCAACGGCCGCATGCTCGCCCCCATCATCCTTTGATCGCCTTCCGGACGACTTGATTCGAAAAATCCTGCGGAGCGGCGACCGTCAGGAATGCGGGAACGGGAGCGCGTTCCGCTTGGTGTCGAAGCATCTCCTAGCGGACGAGTGCGACTACGACGACCTCCTCATGACCGGGATCCGTCGCATCCTGGCGGCACCGGTCCCGAACGTCGAACTCGTGGCGTCCATCAAGGACGCCACCGGCGGGGGGGCGTCGACGACGTTCCACGTCTCGACCAGCGTCATGGGGCGCGACGTGTCGCTCGCAGTCGTGGAATCTGCCGCGAAGGCGTTCCGGGAGGTCATCGTCGAACTCAGACGCAGGAGCAGGAGCAGGAGCATGAGCAGGAGCATACGCAAGAAGGAGAACAAGGATCAGAATCAGAAGACTCGCTTGGCAACGATCTCGATCGACGTCACTATACCGAACGATGGCATCGCGGAGGCCTTGCCCTGGATCGCTGACGTGATCCGGAGGTGCACGAGGGCGTCCGGCACGCCCCTGTTCGCGTCGATCCAGTTCCGCATCGACTTCACCGCGAAGCCTCCTACAGGGTCTTACTACCGGACGCACATCGCTGATTTCCAGTCTGGAGATTCTTTTGATCGCTGTACTCCACCATGAAAGGCACCACGACGTCCGCGCCCGCCGGAGCCGACACGCCCGCCCTCTCCGGCTCCCCGATCGCTTCCGGAAAGTCCACGACGATCGTGACCGAGAGGTCTCCGGCGCGACCGCCTTCGGAGGGCGCCAGAGGCATGCCCATGCCCGAGAAGACGCGCGGCGGACCGTCCGGGCGAAAGTAAGAGGGCGCGAAGGCGCGCATCGGGCGGCCCCACGGCGCCCCGAGCGATCGGTCGAAGCCGACGAGCACCTCCGCGAGCGTCACCCGCAGCGTCGCCGAGATGCGGCCCGTCGCCCCGTCGACTGCAGTCACCCTGAAGCCACGTCCTCCTTCTTCTTCTTCCGCCGGGATAGTCAGGGACGCGCGGAGCTCGAGGTCGTTGTGCCTCCTTCGCCTGGCGTCGAACGATCCCGCGCCGGCGATCTCGATCGCGTGGCCGTCGCGCATGCCCTTCGGGATCTCGAAGGTCAGCGGGACGGCCTGCGCGGTCGACCCCGCGCCGCCGCAGGAGGCGCACTCGCGACCGGGGGGCGGCTGCGACACGCCGCGTCCGCGGCACGCGCCGCACTCCCCCAAAGACACCAAGAACGGTCCGAAGTTGCCGTGCGCCTTCCCCGTCCCTCCGCACTTGTCGCACGCTCCCACGTCGGCCGTAGGATCTTTCGCGCCCGTGCCGCGGCATGGCGCGCACGCGCGCAGCTCGTTGAGGATGATGTTCTTCATGCCGCCACGGTACGCCTCGGCGAGACCGACGGGCAGCGTCACGCGGTCTGTCTGTTGCTGCTGCTGCTGCTGCTGTTGCTGCTGCTGCTGTTGCTGCTGCGGATCTCCTCCGAAAGGGAACGGCTGCCATCCTCCTCCGAACGGGAAGCCTCCGAAATGCTGCCCTGCTCCGAATGGGTGGTGAGGCTCGCCGGTTCTCCCTCCGCGGTCGTACTCGGCGCGCCTGCCCGCGTCCGAGAGCACCGAGTACGCCTCGTTAAGCGCCTTGAACTCGGCGTCGTCTGCTCTTTTTACGGCATCGTCGTCTGCTGTTGCTGCTGATCCTGATCGCTGTTTGTCAGGGTGCACCTGCAGCGCCTTGCGCCTGAACGCCGTGCGGATCTCGGCTTCGCTCGCCGTCCGCGGGACGTCGAGCAGGTCGTAATACGATCTGACCATTGCTGGCAATTCCGATCGGATCGCCTTATGCCGACGACGACGACCGTCGAAACATCATCAGCAGCACGTCATCGCGCGCTGCCCGACGAACAGGGTGATGCCGATCAGGAGCGCGCGGACTAGAACGTCTGCGTGTGGCACGCCGTCGAGCGCGGGGACGAACCGGGACAGAAGGTCCGACACCGGCAGCAGGGTCACGAGGATGTACGCGGAGATGCCGATCAGCGCGATGCGGATCTCGTCCGAGTCTGGAAGGCGGAAATAGGACGCGAAAGACGAGAACGCCGAGGGCTCGTCCTTGGGGGATGATGCATTCGACGCATTCGATGCATTCGATGTCGCTCCTGCGGATGTGTTTACTTGCTGCTGCTGCTGCTGCTGCTGCTGCTGCTGCATTTGAAGACGTTGAGCTTGCATCTGGGCCTGGAGCTGAGCCTGCTGCTGCCTGAGCGCCGCGATCTCGGGATCTTCTTGATGCTGCACAGTCTGCACCTGTCCCTGTCCCTGCCCCACGTCCGCCGCCGTGACGGGGACGGCGCCGGTGACGAGCGCGAGCGCCTCCTGGATGTCCGCCTCCTCCGTGCTGCCCGAGAGGACGCCCGCCCCCCCGGAGGTCGTCTGCGGCATCGCGAAGTTCTGCGCCGCGTTCTGGGCCTGCGCGACGATTTGACGGTGCTGGTCGTTCACGAACTGGCCGATGTGCTGCGGCTGCTGTTGCTGCTGGGGGAGCTGCGAGACTGGCGTGGACTTGCCGTTGTTCAAGTTCATGTTCTGATGCTCTCTGATGCTCCTCTGATGTACTTGCCGATGACACGAAACAGAGGCCGAATTGGACGCACGGGGAAAAATTGGCGCGCGCGGGGGCGGGCGGGGAAGCATACAGACGATTAGATGATGCGATTGGCTGCGATCGTGACCCTGCTGACGATGTGCGCGGCCGCCGCTGCCGCGTACTACTACTACGCCGCGATGACCCCGCGCTTGGTCAGAGGCTCGCAGGTGCACTCGTTCGACCGGCACGCGTCGGTCCTCGCAGACACTCTCGTGTTCCTCCGCATGCTCACGAGCTACGTGCCAAGGTGCGGATCGCTGATCGCGACCGTGTTCTCAAAGATTCGCGGACCAATCATCGACTGCGCCTGAAAGGGCATGCACATGCCGACGCGGTTTGTTTTCCCCGCAATGGTGACGGAAAGAGCGGAACCTCGAGATCCCCGTATCGTACAGGTACCGCTCGAGTCCGCATCGCATCGCTGCCCAGTCGAACGAGACCGACGCCGTCGCCCCTGCGTTGGAGAGCACCGTGCGCAGGTTCTCGGCGACGCAGTCTACGACGTAGGCATATTCCTCTCTCCACTTCCTGAAGGGCACCACCCCCGGCTGCGTGATGCGGACGGGCGGGGTTACTGTTATCTTCATGTCGTTTCATATCGCGCGTGCGCTTCCGGCTTATATCGTCGCGGCGACCCAGAGCGACGCGACCAGCCCGGCGATCTTGATCGCGAACCCCAGGAACGCCATCCAGTTCACGGCGTCCACCGCGATGAACTCGGCCTTCGTGACTCGGCCGCAGTCGGGCACGCCCGGGATGCCGTGGAGCCACGAGCGCATCAGCAGCGCGGTCGTCAGCGCGGTCGCGAAGAAGGCCGCCGCCAGCCAGCTCGCGAGCTTAGGCCTTTCCGCGGCGAGCGCCGCCACGAACGAGACGAGCAGCAGCAGCATCGCGGCCTGCGCCGCCTGCAGCGTCAACCGCTTGCGTCTTTGCCCGTGGTCGCACGAGCGCATCCGGTAGACGAACCAGAAAGTCCAAGTGTTGATCGAGAACTCCGCCGCGGCCCCCGCGATCAGCCAGTTCTTCGAGACTCCGCTCGGGAGGAAGCGCGAGTCGATCTCCAGGGGCTTCCGCGGCATCACCTTACAACAGCCACATGAAGTAAAAAAAACGCATCAACGCAACTGGTGTCAGTCATTCCATTCCATTCCTTCCTACCAACCCAAATCCCCTCCTCCGATCTGCTCCACCACTGCGTCCACCACGTCGCCGTCCGTCATCTCCAGGTCCATAGGCGTCTTTTCCTCGTTGATGCGGTCCCCGTCGAACAGGAACTTCATCGAGTTCACGTCGACACCCTTCTTGGCGCAGTACGAGGCGAACACCTTTCCGAACTTGGTGTGCATCTTGAGCTTGAAATGGATCTCCCCACCCGTCTGGTCACGCACGATGACGTTGACGTTCTGCAGAGAAGCAAAATCGATCGATATGAATGCATGCATTTTATGCAGTCCGTGCGATCGATCCCTCACACCTTCTGCTCGGGGGTCTCTTTCTTTCCGTCCATTGTGTCTGCGTGTGCTTTGCTTTTGCTTGCTTGTGTTTGCGTGTGCTTGTGTTTGTTTTGGATCCGAGGGTAGGTTTGAGTGTGAAGTGTGATTGGAGTGTGAAGTGTGGATTCAAACTTACAACGATAATTTTCCTACTCCTACTCCTGCTGTACAGCGATCTAAGACAGCCGTGCGCGCTTGATCCTATTGGAAGAGGGCTCGGGCTCGGGCTCGGGGGGCGGCTTCGGGGCTTCGTCGAAGGATGCGAAGCAGCGCCTCGCGGCCTCGCCGCAGGCCACGTCCTCCCGCGCGAGCGCGCGGGCCACGTGGATGGCGTCGATGGACCCAGCTCGGTCGATCGCCGATAGGGCCTCGAAGAGCCCTGCGCCGACTGCGCCCGCCTCGACGATCGCCGCGGGGTTGGACAGCACCATGACGCGCACGGCGCCGAGCGCGAACTTGACCCCGTCGCGCAGCGCTCCCACGAGCGGCCGCAGGAGGCCCTCGGCGATCATCCCGACGATCTCCGCGCGCTCGCCGTGGTCCGCCATGAAGACGAGCGTCTGGCACACTTTCTCGGTGGCTCTGGCCGCCCGCTCGGCGGAGCCCGACTCCATGAAAAAGGCCGTGCCGCGGACGAACGCGTCCGCGAGCTTCCGACGTTGTCCCGGGAGCTCCCTCAGGTAGAACCAGGCGGACATCCTGTGCCAGGCGTTCGGCGTCGGGCTGGACGAGGCGCACTCGGCGATCTCGTCGGCGACGCGCGCCTGCTGCGCGGCGTCCAGGTCCTTCGCGAGGCGTCCCTTCATATCGTCCCCCATGAAGATCGCCCTGATCACCGAAAGGCTGCCGTTCTGCACCAGGTTCGCCACGACGTTCTTCTCAGAGGCGACCGCCTCGCTCTTCCCCGCCCCGACCAGCAGCAAGAGCAGAGACTCGAAGGCGCGCCCGAAAACACCGCCTGCAGCAACCCTGTCGAGCAGGACGCGCGCGCTGTTGACGACCGTCAGGTGGATCGAGGCGCGGTGCGCCGGGTACTTGAAGTATATTTGGCACAGCGTGACGACGTAGCTCTCGTACAGCACCGTCGCCAACTGCTCGGGGACGTTGGCGGAGTGGGTCGGGCACGTTATGCACGTCATGCCGATCCTGAGCGGGGGGCCGAACAGGCCCGAGGCCAAGGCCGCGACGACCACGTCGACGTCTCTCACCATGTGCGAGAGGGCCACGTTCTCCTTCGTCGGCACGGCCTGGTCCGGTTGCCTGCACACGGGGCACGTGAAAGCGCCCGTCTTCGACGAGCACCTCTTGCAGCACGACTGGCAAACGCTCTCCCCGCAGCAGGGGAGCAGCGTCCTGCCGGTCAGGTCGATCTTCGCGCAGCCCGGGCACGTCAGCAGCAGCATCTTGTGTCTTGGGACTGGACGACTTTCTGCTCGTTTAAACCTTGGTTCGTACGGAAAAGTATAAATAAAATACGGCTTGTACATCTCGGACCTACAGACAGAGGAGGCGCGCGTTCCCTCGCGGCCGAGGAACTCATCGGGGATATATACATATACATGAGCACGGGCACGGGCACTGCGAGCAACTCCCGCGACGTCGTCGCGGTCCTCACGCACCGCGTGCTCGCGATGGCGCTCGAGGAGATGCGCAGCGAGGAGACACGGTCCTACGTGAGCGAGCACCTCGTGCGCCCCCTGATCCGCGCGGTCGTCGCCGAGAGCATGCCATACGCGATCGCGTTCACCACCGTCATCATCGCGATCCTGCTCATGTCCGCGCTGACGCTGACGCTCCTGACGTTCTCGCTCAGGAGGTGAGCGATGCTGCTGCTGCTGCAGGTCGATCGATGCTGGTCGTCACCGTGAAGGCCCCCACGATGAGCGCGAGGCTGGCGCACTCGCGCCACCAGACGATCGGCAGCGCGATGCAAAGCGCTGACAAGAACGACCACGGGTTGAGGCTCAGGTGCAGGTACTGAGACAGCGTGTAGCACACGGTGCCGGCGTAGATCATCGCGAACACGCCGACCTGGAGATTTTGCCGCGCATGCTTCTTCACTTGCCGTCAGGAAAGAAATAACGGCAATCAGCCCCCGTGCGGCGCCAGCGCGAGCCGGATCGATCCCAGGGAAGACACGTCGTAGCGGATGATGAGCGGGTAGTCGTTCTTGAGGTAGAGCTCGAGCGTCGAGCAGAGGTTTGTGCACTTGGTGAAGAGCACCAGGTGCTTGATCGAGAAGACGCCCTGCACGATCTCGGACGCGGCGGCAGCGGCAGCGTCGGAGGCGGTCGTGGACGTGGCGAGCGGCGGAGGCGGTCCTGCGCTTGCGCCTGCGCCCGCTCCCGCTCCCGCTCCCGCTCCCGCTCCGTTGGCGTCCGATATGACCGTCTCCTGGGAGCAGAAGTCGCCCTTGCAAGAGAAGATGAGCTGGTTGTGGATCGACCGGATCTCCATCAGGTCCGCGAGCGCGTGCATGTCGCGGCAGATCTTCTGGAAGTCAGCCGAAGGGAGCGTGACGACCTCGGTGAACGCGGTGGGGTCGACGTAGATGTCAGAGTGGTCCAGGTCGAGCAGGTTGAGCTTGTAGCTCGTCTTGGAGTTCTTGTCGGTGTTCTCGATCTTGATCCCGAGGTGGTTCACGTCGTCCTTGTCGATGTAAAGGGACAGCGTGTTGTTGTTGTTGATCGTCTTGATCAGCTTGTGGAGGTTGAGCATGTTGAGCCCGACGGCGATCTTGCCGTCGCAGTGGAAGACCTCGAACTTGGAAGCCTCGAGCTTGAGGTGCACGAGCACCACGTGGGACGTGTCCATGGCCAGGATCTTCATCCCGCTCGCGTCGAACTCGATCGTGACGTCCGTCAGGAGCTCCTTGAGCGCCTCTACGAGGACCTTGAACGCGACCGCCTGCACCGTCTTGAGCACCAGGCGGTAAGAACCGAGGCCCGCTGCCGCTGCCGCTGCCGCTGCCGGAGGCGCCGAAGACTGCATCGTCGTGTCGGAAGAATAAGAAGGATGGCTGCTCATCCGAAGGGATTAATCTATGGGATCGAGTCCGCCTTAAGTCGCGAAGAGCGCTGCTGCGTGGAGATCGCGGAATCTTCGATCCTGCGCGCGAACGCCGCGGTCGCCGCTCGGTATCGCTCGGCCTTGGTGGGGGCTGCTCCACCAACGCCAGAGCCTCCGCCTCTGATCAGCTTCTGTATGAGCGCCCGGTCTTCCTTCTCGGTCGTGATGGTGGGGGACGCCTTGCGTCCTTTCGTGCACACGAGCTGGCACCTCGCCGGAATCGACGTGGACGTGGACGTCGACGAGGACGTGGACGCCCCCTCCACGTTGACGTAGCGGTACCGGTGCGTCATCTCGGGGCTGTGCATCAGCGCCTCCGCGATCTCCTTTCGCTGCTTCGGCGTCAGCGTGTTCAGGTCGAGCTGCGAGGAGAAGCTGTGGCGCAGCGAGTTGACCGTCGTGTGCTTGCCGAGGAGCGACGAGAACACTCGCGTGACGTACTGCGCGTACGCGCTCGCGTGGATGTACGGCTTGCCGGACTCGGGCGACAGGATCAGGAACCTTCGCGGGTGCGCCTCGAAGCTCTTGACGAGCACCGCTACGAGGTCGTCCGGCAGGTCGGTCTCGTGAGCGACCGACTTCGTCTTGTCGGCCATCTTCTTCCTGCTCGTCTTGAACTCGTTGAGCACCAGGTGCATGACGTGCGTCTTCCT
>NCBI01000052.1 GCA_002255365.1 Chromatiales bacterium 21-64-14 | reverse complement strand
GGAAGGGCCCGCGGCTGCGGATAGTGCCCGCCGTGGCGGCCCCGGAAACCGCGGTGGCGAAGCGTTTCGCCCGGGCGCCGGCAGGCCAGGGAACGCCAGCAGAACGACGGTCCGCTGCCGGCGCGGAGGTCAATGGAGATGCGGACCGGGTCTGGGTCCATGGGATTCCGTGGCGGGTGGGAATCGATGTCGCTTGGGTGCAAGGGCGCGCGCCACGGGTGTTGAACGAGCGATACACGGACAGCGAGGCATGGGAGGCGATGTTGCACGCCGGTCTCTCCTATGCGGCGCGCCCGAGAATCGACCGGCTGGTCGTGGGGCTCCCGGTCGAGCATTTCCATGAGCGTGGCCGGGTGGAGGCATTGACTCAGCGGTTGCTGGGTACGCATCAGGTGGACGAGGGGCGCGAGGTCGTCGTGGACCAGGTTGAGGTGTTGCCGCAGCCGGGCGGGGCGATCGCGGATTACGCCTGGCGCATCGGCGATGCGTTGGTATGGGAGGGCCGGGTGCTGGTCGTGGACCCGGGGTATTACTCTTTCGACTGGGCGCTTTTCGACAAAGGGCGTTACCGGGACCAAGTCTCGGGGAGCGGGGACGAGGCGGTGTCGCGCATTGCGGAGGGCGTGGCGGAGACGATCGCGCATGCGCGGGGCATCGACCACGTTGCGGCCGACCGCGTAGAGGCGGCGATGCGGGCCGGGCGGGCCTACGTGCTGGTGGGCGGGGTACAGGAGAGCCTGGAGCCGCACCTTGGGGTCGTGGCGGAGCGCGTGGTAGGCGCCGCGATGAACCGGATGCTTTCCGCGTTACGCGGCGAGGAGGTGCATCCCGACCTGGTGTTGCTGGTTGGAGGCGGAGCGCGGTTCTACGAGCCGGCGCTTCGGTCGGAGTTCGGGCGTATCGCTAGGGTGGATGTGGCACCGGAGCCGATCTTGGCGAATGTACGCGGGTTTTGGAGCCGGGGATGCGACTTCGCGTAAATCTCGGAGAGGCGCAGGAAGAGCTGCGAAAGGATTTGGAGCGATTCGCAACGACGCGGCTGCGGGCACAGCGACTACTTACGCTGGCGATGGCTGGGCTGACGATGCAGCGGATCTCCGGCGCACCGGCGGTCTCAGTAGACCGGTTGGACGCCGATGCGGGGGCGGTACCGGCGGGTGCGGCAGCGAACAAGAGTGGTTCGCGGCGTAAGCTGCAATTTTAACGGAGGGATGCGCGATGGGATGGTTCGGATTGGGTTCGCGGAACCGGATGGAGTCGGCGGGGCCGCCGCCGGGAAATGGGGCGCACTCTCATGGGCATCCGGCGCCGGCCGGGACGCCGAATGTGGGATCGGTGCCGGGTGCGCCGCAGGCCCAGGACCAGGATCAGCAGGACGCGACCGGCGCTGGCGTGATGGATTGGTCCACGCGCGCCGAGCGGCTCCCGCGCAGCAAGGTGATGATGGGCTATCGGCTCATTGAGGCCCAGGTGCGCGACGAGGTGGCCGCCTGGCTGGTCTCGGTGGAACGGCTGGCGCGGGACGCATCCGAGGACGCGCCGATCGCGAGCCATTTTTTCGACGGGCATCAGGCGCTGATTCGCAGGCGCTTGGAGCGTCTGGAATCGATTGCGACTCGCCTGGACCGGATGGGGACGGAACGCGCCGCCGCGGCGATGGATATCGAGCGGTTGCGGTTCGATCGGGACCGGGAGCGCAAGGGCAGCAGCCGGTACTGCGAATGGTCGCGCCAAATCGAGGCGCGATTACAGGCGCTGGCCGCCGGCGAGCGCCGGCGGGTGGACCTGGTGATGGAGGGTTGGATGGAGTCGCGGGAGGTTATTTTGTCGGTTCGGTTGCTCGGGGAGTCGATCGATAAAATGATCAGAGACCGGCGGCGCACGCGCCTCCCGGCCCAACGGCCGGAGGTGGGGCTGGACCGTCTCACGACAGAAGAGCCGCGGTCGGATGCGCGGCGCCCGGCGGATATGCTGACGCCCGCGGCGGTGTCGCAACAGCGTGGCCCAGTGCAACGCCCGGAACTACCGCGGCAGGTGCAGTATCGCGAAGCGATAGGCGATGGACGGGCGCGGTGATGGATTCGGCGGACAGGGTGGCGGTGCGATGACGGATTCCTTCTTGCTGGATGAGGATGATTTGGTGCGCGAAGCCACGGGCGAAGGCGCGAAAGCCACACTGCAGGGGACGGGGTCCGAGGACGAGGGTTATGTCACGGCCGATCTCCGGCCCGACGGTGCGAACGCGGGCATAGACGCTGCGCCGACGCGCCCGTCGGTAGCGAAACCACCCGCCGGTTCGGATCGCGCCGGTGCGAAACGGGGAGCCCCGACAGAGGCAGACGCGGCGGAGCAGCGGACATTCGGGCACGCCGGCTTTCGTGTTGTCCGGGGGTTTCCGGGCGTCATCACGCGACGTATGAAATTGGCGGGCAGCCTGGCGGTAGTGGTTGTCGTCGGATTTGCGTCCATTCTCTGGGTACAGCACCAGCAACCCACGAGCGTCGCACGGATTCCGTCGGCAGGACAGCCGGGCAAGGCCCATGGCGGTAGCCCGGGGCGCAAATTGGTAGAAGCCGATTTACCGCCGGCGTTGCGGGCGGCGTTGGCTGGCAGCGGGGCTGCGCCCGGCAGCGGGGCTGCGCCCGGTAGCGGGGCTGCGCCCGGTAGCGGGGTTGCGCCCGGTAGCGGGGTTGCGCCAGGGGCGAAGACGGACCAGTCGAATTCGAGGTTACCGGGTACCCAACGGCGTGAGGAGCACGTGAACGTCCAGAAGTATCCCATCGTCGCGACCGGCACGCAGCCGGCGTCGACGGGCGTCCCACTGCCGTCGGCACTGCCGGCAAGTAAAAAGGAACCGATGCGCGCCGTGGCGACGGCTGCGGCCGGCGGGGGCGCGAAGGTACCGGAAGAAATCGCCTCATTGAGGACGGCGATTGGGAAAATCCAGGAAGAGTTACAGGCGCAGCGGACGACGGTAAGCGTGTTGCCGGCTGTAAACCGAAACCTATTAGAGCTGAAAAACTCGCTGTCCGCTTGGTTGCGGCGGGCGCAGCACGCAAAGCCGGCGCACGCGTATCAGGCGGGCACGCGCGCCTATCGCGAAAAGGTGCTGCGCGCGGCTTCAAGGAAGAAGCAAAGCGTCGGCGGCTACCGATTGCTCGATGTGATCGGAGACCAGGTTGTGGTGAAGAACGAGGCGACCGGCAAAGTCGCGGTGCTTGGGGTAAACGACCGGCTGGACGGATTGGTGGTCTACCAGGTCGCCGGCCGCGCCGTGATCACGAATTACGGAGTAATGGAGAAGAAATAATGGCCGGGTTAGTGGGTGAACGCAAAGCATTCCTGACCGTATTGGAATACGCCGCGCACGCGCCTCAGATGCCGGAGTCGTGGGGCCGGTTGGTGTCCGGACTGCGGGCGATGGGTTTCATGGATGTGAGGTGGAGACAACTCGCGGACAAAATGGAGCAGGTGCGTATCCAAAACGCCCCGGACGGTTTGGGAATAGGCACGTCGAGTAATGCATATACGCCGGCTGGCTTTGCGTCGGAAAACACGTTAGCCGATGTAATCGCGCGTTCGAGGAAGCGGCGCACGCGGAACTAAGTGAAGCGCCGTAGCATTTCATGCTGTAGGATCCAAGGAACGGCGACGCATATCGGATGCGTCCACAGACAATAATGGCGATGCGCATGATTGTATTGGGTCTGCCTGGGCTGTTGGGGTATATGGGCGCGATTGGCGGAGGGCGCGTGATAGCACGGCAGGTCGCCGGCCGGATATGGCCGGGCCAGGCGATGGTCGAGCCGATCGTGACGCTCGACGGTGAGGGGTATATCGGCTACGAATTGCTGTACCGCCCGTCGTGGTCGAAATCTGGCCGGTTCCCGGTGTTCCGCGGACAATGGCGGGCCTGGTATGAGCGATTGTGTGTGCAGGAGGCTCCGGCTCTACTCGACACGATCGATGGGTGGGTCGCGTTGAATCTGGACGATTGGCAGGTCCTCGACCCATGGATCCTGGGCAGCGTCGCACAATTGCGCCGATACGGGGCCCGGGTAGTGGTGGAATGGACGGAGCATGGTCAAGAGGGGGGCGCAGGAGCGGTTCCGTATTACCTGCACCGCCTGCGAAACGAGTGCGGCTTTCGGCTCTCGATCGACGATGCGGGCACCGGACGCGATGCCTTTGACCGAATTGTCGCGATCGAGCCGGATATCGTAAAGATCGATGGCGGTTTGTTTCGCAAGACGCGGGTGAGTGGGCCGGCACGGCACGCGGTGCAGGCGTTGGTCGGGGTGGCGGGGCAGGTGGGCGCACGAGTGGTGGTGGAGCATGTGGAAACGGCTGAGGATCTGGACCGGGCGAGAGGATTCGGGGCGGACTACGGGCAAGGATGGCTCTGGCCGGGGAAGATCCGAAGCGATGGAGAATCGAAGCGCCCCTGAATCGCTGGATGAGGTGATTCCGAGGTGGCCGCCGTTCCCGCGCGGGCTCCCCGCAGTGGGTGTCGAGCGGTTGTTGGGTACGCAGCGGGAGTGGATTGGGAAGCTGCGGCGCGAGGCGGGTGTCGGGGATAGCGTTTGGGAAGAACATTACGACCCGCTCATCGCCCACTATGCGGCGCATGTTCATTTAATCCCGGCCTCTCAAGGGCACCACCACCATGGTGCGGGTGGGTTGCTGCGCCACGGGTTGGAGGCCGCGTTCTATGCGTTACGCGCCGGCGGGGAGCGGGTGGTGGGATTGGAGTTGCCGCCGAGCGAGCGCAAGGGATACGCGGAGCGGTTCCGGTTTTGCGTGTTCTCAGCGGGGTTGCTGCATGATGTGGCCAAGCCGGTGACGGATGTAGTCGTGACCAGTGTGGGCGGTAACACGTGGAATCCGTTGGAATCGGACTTGGCCGGTTGGACGCGAATTCGGGAGGTGACCAGATATTTCGTGCGGTGGCGGGACGGGCGGGTCGGTCGGCACGAGGCGGTCGGTGGGCTGTTGTTGCTGCGGATGTTGGGGGAGCGCACGAGCGCCTGGGTCAATGCCGGGGGACCCGAGTGGCTGATGGATTTGGCTGAGGCGATTTCGGACCGCGGTGGGGCGGGAAATCTGTTGAGCGAGCTGGCCGGCGAGGGCGATCGGGCCAGTGTCGCGCAGGACATCGCACACCGCCCGACCGAGGTGGAGCCGGTGGAGTTGCCGATCACCCGATGGGTGCTGGATGCGATGCGGCGAATGGTGCGCGACGGGCGTTGGCGCATCGGGGGCGGAATCGCCGTCCCGGTGGATGGATCGATGGCGCTGGCCTGGCCGCGGGCGGGGGATGATATCGCGAAGGAATTGCGGGCGTCCGGGGTGGTGGGTGTGCCCTACGACCCAGACTCACTTGCGGATGTGTTGTTGGATCACGGGATTGCGGAACCGGCCTGGGAGGCCGGCGGCCGACGGACGCGGTATTGGACGCTCGAGCGACGGATGGGCGATGGGAGCGGGGTGCGGTTGAAGGTGCTGCGAATCGCGCGGGTAGAGAGTCTGGTGGACCCGCCGCCGCCGCCGGAACCCGGGCAATTTGTGGATTCGCGCGCTCGGGAATCGAGTACGGAACGCGCAGGCGCGCAGTCGATGTCGGGCGCCGACGCCATCACAAGCGCCGCTGGAGGTACGCGTGTACCGGGAGGGAACACCGCCCCGGGAGACGGGCTTCCCGCGCCCCGGGATGCTTCCGGTGGGCCGGCCCCGGGCGGGCCGCAGGCCAAGGGCGGGCCGCAGGCCGTGAGCGGGGCTCGAGGTGGGACGCAGGGCAAGGTCACTGAAGCCGGCCAATCAGGCGCCACCGCGCGACCGGCTGCACCGGTGCGACCGGCTGCACCGGAGCATTTTGCCGCCCCGCAGGGGCCGGGCCCCGCCGGTCACCGCGGTTCAGACGACGAGGGTCTGGGCGCGGGCGAATCGGAGGAAGGGAACGCGCCGGCGGCGGCACAGCAGATTTTCGAGGCGTTTTGCCAGGATATCCGTACGGGCGAGCGCCATCCGAAGTGGGTGGTTCGGGAAGGTGGGCGCGCGTATATCGACTACCCGGAAGGGATTCATGCCTACGGATACTCGGCGTTGGATGCCGCGAAGCTGTTGGCCGAATCCGGGATCATCGAGCGGCCGGACGTGAATCGACTGGTGGCGAAGTTGGGCGCCGGGCGGGGGGTGTGTCTGTCGGAGGCGGCGCAGGCGGCGCTGCGGATCGGGCCGCAGGATCTCGAGTCCGCGCTGCGGGAATGGTTTCGCAGGATTTCCGTCCCGGAGCGGGTGACCCGCGGCGGGCGGGACTACTTGCCGTTGGACCTATTCCGGCGATGGCTTGCGGCGGTGGCGCCGGGGGTCGAGGCGGAGGAGATGGTCCGTCGCGAATGGGTGGTTTCGGGGGAGATCGGAAAGGCGGCGTACGTACGCGTGGCGAAGGAGGATGGCGATGGCCGATGACGTGGGGATTTATGAACCGCCGTTTCGCCCGCCCTACGAGTTCGATGCCGCTTGGGGATGGGCGGCGGCGGCGATGCTCGCATTGGCATTTGCCGCGTGGCTGCCGTGGCTGCCGTGGACAGCCGGCGTCTATGTAGCATCGTTCTGCCTCGTGGTGGGGGGGTGGCGCTACTGGCAGGGTAGCGCCAGAAAGCGCGCGCGGGACCGCCTGTTGACCGGTGGGGGCTTATGGTTCATGGATGAGGAAGAGGCCAAGGGGCATTGGGACCGCGCGCGGGAACGCGGGGAATTGTGGCTCGGGGAGGGGTTCGAGTGGACCCCGCAGGTCGCTGAGGTTGCGCGGTATGTCTACCGGGAAGGGGTCGACCAGGTGTTGGGGGGCTCTCGTGCCACGGGAATCGGGGCGTACTGGTTGCACGCGGTGGGCAAGCCGGCGGACATCACCATGGCGCTACCGGTGCTCGATGGTAATGTGATCGTTGTGGGGGCGACGCGGGCGGGGAAGACCCGTTTCCTGGATCAGGTTATTGCCCAGGCGGTGTTGCGTGGCGAGCCCGTGGTGGTGATCGACCCGAAGGGCGATCATGATCTGCGCGAACGGATGAGGCGGGCCTACCTGCGGGCGGGGCGTCCCGATGCGTTTCGGTTTTTCCATCCCGGGCGCCCGGACGAATCCGTCTGCATCGATCCGATGCGCAATTGGAACCGGCAGACCGAGTTGGCGAGCCGGGTGGCGGCGCTGATCGCAACCGAGGGTGGAGGCGATCCGTTCGTCGCATTCTCGTGGCGCGTGCTGAACAACCTCATCGCCGGGATTTTGCTGGTGCAGGAACGCCCGACGTTGGTGCAATTGAGGCGGCTCATCGAAGGTGGCGGGGAATCCTTGCTGCTAAGGGTATTGCGCTCGGCCTGCGAACAACACGCGCGGCCGGAGGAATACGCCGCGTACGTACGTAACGCGCGTCAACAGGATAAAGAGATACTTGGATACATTCGATTCTACAAGGAGGTGCTGTCGCAACGCATTGATGGGACCAAGGCGTTGGCGCTTGAGGGGCTGATAGCGGACGTCCAGCATGACAAGGAACATTTGAGCAAGATGATCACGAGCCTGACGCCGATACTCACGATGTTGACCTCGCCGCCGCTCGACACCATGCTCTCGCCGCGCGCGGACGAGAAACGCGAAGTGACGGATATCGGCCGCGCGGTGCGCGAGGCGCACGGGCTCTACGTCGGGCTCGATTCGCTGTCGGACCCTACCGTGGGCTCCGCGATCGGCGCGATTCTGCTGGCGGATATGGCCGCGGTAGCCGGGGACCGGTACAACTACGGAATCGGCGACAGGCCGGTAAACCTGCTGGTCGATGAGGCCGCGGAAGTGGCGAATGCGCAGTTGATCCAGGTGATGAATAAAGGGGGTGGCGCGAAGATTCGCACGATGATTCTGACCCAGACGCTGGCCGACCTCATTGCGCGCCTGGGCAACGACGCCAAGGCGCGGCAGGCCATCGGCAACGCGAACACGACCATATCGTTCCGGGTAAAGGACGGGAAGACCGCGGAGATGATGGCGGAGGGGTTGCCGAAGATCCGGACGCGAGAGGTGCAGCGCAGTTACAACCAGGGTGTAGGCGTGGCCTCCTTTCAGGGCGGGTATGGGGAAGGGCTTAAAGAGCAGGACGTGGAACTGATTCCTCCGGCGATGTTTATGGAATTGCCGCCGCTGCATTATCTCGCGCAGTTATCCGACGGCCGGGTCGTAAAAGGTCGTATTCCGATACTCGAATAGTCTGCGAAAGGCGGTTTTCGATGGCGTTGGACGAACGGGAAAAGGAACGCGGGGTTCTCAGGGTCCTGATCGCCCTGGGAACGCTCACCCTGCTCGCCGCATTCCTTGTGGTGCCGTATGGATGGGTGAAGGCGTTCAATACTAGGCAGAACACCATGATACGCCACGAATTGGGCGCCGGCGCGCAAGCGCACCTGGTCGCAACGGCCAATCGGGAATTCTCGGAATGGTTCATTAAGCCCGGACTTATGAGTGCGTCCTATCGCAATCTACGCGGCATGGAGAACAAAGTTGCCACGTTCTGGCTTACAGTGTGGCTCGAGATCGAGCGATGGTGGATGGTGATGATCTGGTTGCCGCTGATGATCCCGGTCGCGATTGGGGCGGCGGTGGATGGTTGGACGCAAAGGCGTATCAGTCAATGGCGGTTCGAGTTCATCTCACGGGCCAGACACCATTACGCACGCAAGAGCGTGCATTATTTCGTGTTCTTCGGGTTCGTGATGCCGTTTCTGCCGATCCCCCTGCCGCCGTTGTTCATCCCGATGTTGTGGGTGGCGGCCATCGGGGCGATGCGCACTTGGATCGCGTCGCTCCAGAAGCGGTACTGACCCGGCATGGAAGGGAACCGCGGTCTACGCGACCGCGCGGTGGCCACCCCGCCCCATTGGGCCAACGAGGTGATTGCACCCTTCGATGAGGAATGGTTCCACGCTGTTGAACCGTTTATCGTGGAGTCCTATTGGAGTGGGCAGCAATCGATCAACGTGTTCGATGTAGTGGGCACTTCGCATCCGGACTATGCCGGGCGAACGTGGTTGGAGTTTCTTCGCGAGGGGAAACGCATGGACCTCAACCTCGGCCTGCTGCGCGAAAACCCCGGGTACTACCTGGAGGACGAACCGAAGAGGCCCGGCATGTACTACCGCGCGGTGGACGACGATCGGTGGTTCGTGGCCGAGGACGGGAATCACCGGACGGCGATCGCGCGCTTCCTGTTCCATGAGAGCGGCCGGAGCATGCTCCACGGGCTTACCGTGACGAAGTACAGGACGGACCGCCGGGCCTTCGATGTCTATACCGCTGCGGCGGAGGCGATCGAGAAAAGCGGGGGCAAGGTGCGGCTGCGAACCCGTCGCACGAAGCGCGCGCGGGCGGACACCGGCGGCTGGATGCGTGAGAACTGGAAAGTGGAGTTCGAGTGGACGGATCTTCGCCGGGGCGGCACCGAGCGGCTGACGGTCGATGAGGTGGAGCGGCGCATCGAGCCGTTATCGCATCCGTCAAGGTGGCGTGGATGCCTCGCGTGGTTACGGCGGGCGGCGGAGCGGTAAAAAGCGGCCCCGTGCGGCCCGGAAATTTCTAAACCGCCACCTGACCGCGGATTGCCGGGTGATGACGATAGCCGAGCAATGCGAAGTCGTCGTATCCAAACGCATCGATTTCACGAACGAGCGGATTGAGCCGCATCTGCGGCAGTGGATATGGTTCACGGGTAACTTGCGTGCGCACCTGCGCGAAATGGTTGTGATAGATGTGGGCATCCCCGATGGTATAGACCAGATCGCCTACGGCGTGGTCCGTGACCTGTGCCAGCATCATCGCGAGCAAGGCATACGAGGCGATATTGAACGGGCACCCGAGGAACAGGTCGTTCGAGCGAATGTAAACCTGGAGTGACAAGACGCGCCGAGGCACCCGCTCGACATCAAGCACCCGGGACTGAAAATCGACATCCTGCGAACCCAACAACGACTGGTTCCGGTTGTGGTCCAGCCATGCACACCGATCGGCGTGGGACATCGGGGCGCTGTATGCCTGGAACAGCACGTGGCAGGGCATCAACGCCATCTGCTCGAGTGCGCCGGCGTTCCATGCGCTAACCACCATACGCCGGGAGTCGGGGTTCGTGCGCAATTGATGGACCATGCTCGCGATCTGGTCGACCGCCTGCCCGTCGGCCGTCGGCCAGGCGCGCCACTGCGCGCCGTAAACCGGGCCCAGGTCGCCGTTGGCGTCGGCCCACTCATTCCAGATCGTGACGCCGTTCTCGCGCAGGTAGCCGATATTGGTCTCGCCGTGCAGGAACCAGAGCAGTTCGTGGATGACCGACTTGAGGTGCAGTTTTTTCGTGGTGACCGCCGGGAACCCTTCAGAGAGAGCGAAGCGCATCTGTCGCCCGAACACCGAGCGAGCGCCGGTCCCGGTACGGTCTTCCCGGTCGACGCCGTTGTCCAGCACGTCGCGGAGCAGGTTGAGGTAAGGTCTCATTGGTTTGCCCTCGAATCGGATGGTGCTGAGATTATCTTCACCCAGGTATGGACTCCGCACGCCTCGGCCGTCTTGATCATGTGCCGAGTTCCGGACGATTCACCGTCCCAAAACGCAGCAAGGTGCGTACCGTAGGCGGCCATCCAGGCGTTGCGGTCCATCCCGGCCCGCGCGTTGTACCGCCGTCCGGTTTTCTCGTGGACGATAGCGCACGGGGCATCCGTCGCATTCCACCTGGCGGGCATCGCGACCACCGGATACCCGCGCTCGCGCGCCCACTCGCGCCCGAGGGCGTCGGCCCCGCGGGCCTCGCCGCAGACGACCTCGAACCGCTCGCCGCCCCACTTGGCCGCGAGCCGGTCGAGCGCGTCGAAGACCAGGCGACGGTCGGCCACGGACCGGCTGCCAGCGACGATCACCCGCCGGACCACCACCGGCCGGGAGACCAGGGCGTCGAATCCGGCATCCGTGAACCACACGTTCCGGGGCGGAGTCGCGAACAGGGGCGCGATCCACTCCTTCCGGTATCCCGCCAGCCCGCAGCCGATCGGGGTGACGAGGAAGTCGGCATCAGGATGTCCCTCGGCGTAACGGTAGAACGCGCGCACTTCCGGAGCGATGCGCTCGAGCGGCAGCGTCTTGAGCCGCTCGTCCTTCGTTGGGATGGCATAGCTTTGCCCGGTAGGGCCGGAGCCAACCCCGGCCGCGGCGCCGAAGACCGCTGCGGCGTAGCGGGCGGCGCCCGCTCCATGCCGTCCAGCCAAGTTCGAGCCGAACACGAACACTGCGGGCCTGGCCTCGAGCCGCTCGCGCTCGCGCGCCCAGATCTCGGCGATCACATCCCCGTGACAGGGGGCCGGGGCGCAGGAGCAGACCAGGTCGCTGTTCTCTCGCAGCGTGCGCAGCGCGGCCAGCACATGGGGGTTCTCGCGCCGAAGCGCGTCCTCCAGCCAGGTCCGGTACTGCTCGATCACCTCCTCCCGGGTCCCGTCCTGACCAATCCGGTAGGGATTGCCCAGCGGGTGGCCGCGCCCAACGTAGACCGTTTCTGCGGACCAGGGTTTGGTTAGGCGATGGCGGTTCAGGATTCTCATCGCCTATATTGTATAGCGCCGGCGAGTCATGCAATTTACGCCGCGCGAGACAGTTCAGTGATGGTTATGGGAACGGCGGTGTACCGGGGTCGAGTGCACGCGCCAACTCGAGCAGGGCATGGCGAACGCGAAGATCGGGCTCCGGAACGGCGAGGCCGAGGAAATACCCCGGACGCGGATTCGCGCGGGAGAGTTCCCGGTCGATGAGTGTCCGTAAGGGGTGCTCCAGGAGAATCGGTGGAATGGGGGAGGGTTGGTTCATCGGCTCAATCGTTTGTTGGAAAATTGCGGGACCCAGGTAGAGGGTCCAGGTAGCCAAGGTGGCGCAGCAATGCATCGACCTCGGGGGCTACGGGGGTATCGGCGCTGACGTAGAGTGGATAGTCGGCCTGCAGTAGATGCCTATGCGGGGGCGGCAACGGAGATTCCTCCATCACGACGACGCGCAGGAAAATTGCGCCATGAGAGCGAAGGCGGCTTGCGTCGGCGTGGGTTTCGACACCGTGGACCACCAGATCGGTGAATCCGGCGTGATCGGCGGCGCAGAGCCGCTCCGGCGGCAGCACGTGCGCTGGATATGACTCAAACCCGTGGTGGGCCAGATGGGCGATCACATCCAGGAGTTTGGGGTGCTCGGTTCGAAGGATCGCGATCAACATGGATGTATCGTACCAGGTAGAAAAGCGGCGATACGGGGGAGTACCGGTCAGAAGAGCAACGTATTAGCAAAAGAATCGATTGTAAGATGTCGATAGTATCCACCGTATGCGTACCATTCGGATGGCGTTGCTGATTTTCGGTATCCTCGCGATTCCGTGGGCGGCTTTCGCCGCGCAAGACGCACCGACGCCGCGCATCTACCTGGGTTTGCATGGGGGTGGCGGGCGGAGTCTGCAAACCGTCGAACTTTTGACGCCGCTACTCTGGCGCAACGATAATCTGTGGTTCGCCGATCTGCGGGCCACGAACTCCAGCAGTGCCACCCAGGAATACAACGTGGGTGCGGGTCTGCGACACCTGATTCCGGGGCGCGGGGTCCTGGGCGGCTATGCCTATTACGACCATCTCCACGCGGCCGGTCACTTCTTCGACCAAGCTACGGTGGGTATGGAATGGCTCGGCAAGCGATTCGATG
>NCBI01000051.1 GCA_002255365.1 Chromatiales bacterium 21-64-14 | reverse complement strand
CTGACAAGTGGTTTCTTGTCCCTGCCCTCAGCCATGCACGTGCATCCGTTTTGCAATGTGTCGGCAGCCGTCGATAACCCCCGACGAAACGCAACGATCTTGCTTCCTTCGCTACCCAATATAGAGGAAGTGCCATCGATCTTGACAAACGTCGCCGGGTTTCGGCAGGTAGATTCATTCAGTTGGTCGGTGCGGTAAGCCACAGACAACAGGCAACCGACACGATAATGATCATCATATGATGTATACTTTGATGCATATAATCTCTGAATGAGGTGCTCGCATGCGCACGACCCTGAATATTGATGACCAATTGATCAATGAAGCACAGCGCATTACTGGCGTGGCCGAGAAAGCCACTTTGGTGCGGGAGGGGTTGCGCGCGCTAATCGAGCGCGAAAGCGCCCGACGGCTGGCACGTCTCGGCGGTAGTGAGCCGCAGTTGGAACCGGTACCGCGTCGGCAGTCCGATCCCGCATGATCCTGGTCGATACCTCGGTCTGGGTTGATCACTTGCGCGCCGGTGATGCGGAACTGGCGGCGCTGCTGAACGGCAGCGAGGTGCTGATGCACCCCTGCGTACTCGGCGAGCTGGCATGCGGCAACTTGCGCAACCGCACTGAGGTGCTTGTGACATTGGGCGGTGTAACGCGGTTCTGGACGCGGGACAAACGCCTGCGAGCGGTGGCTGGCGCTCTGGCGCTGGCGTACGAGCGGGATTGATCTTCTAACATGAGCGACGCCGCGGACGCTCTCGTTCAGCAGGCGACCGTAGACTATCTGAAGCGGCAGCAATGCTCCCAACAGTCATATTTTCATACCGCCCATCATCCAGTACCCGCACTCAGCGGAGGAGGAATAATTCTGCATGCGCTTGGCGGAACATGTCGGCCTTTCGGTCTCGAGCGTGACGTTATTCCAGGATGTTCGTGACGGCGTGATCGCGGGAGAGACGCGCAGCCGGGGCGGGGGTACGTCTCCGCAGCGGGCGGCGCCCGGGCACAATACGGCGGAGGTGTTCGATGGAACCAGGCGGCGGCGCGACGGACGCGAGGTGGAAAAAGGGGATCTGCGGCGTATGTCCCGCCGGCTGCTGGGTGGAGGTCTGCATTGAGGGCGGCAGGCTCACGGACATTCGGGCGGATCCGGACCATCCCCTGGGGGCGCTGTGCCGGCGCGGGCGGCACGCCCAGGAAATCGTATACGGGGAACATCGCCTGCGGTATCCGCTCCGACGCTCCGGGGTGAAGGGCGGGTTCGCCTTCGAAAGGATCGGCTGGGACGGCGCCTACGACGAGATTGTGCAACGCCTGGAACGTATCAAGTCGGAGTCGGGCCCGGAAGCGGTGGCCGTCTACACGGGGCGGGGGGCGTTCGAACTGTCTCTCTGCGATCTGTTCCAGCCGAAGGGCGTGGCGGTGTCGTCGGCATCGAACGTCCTCTTCCCCTTCGGCTCCCCGAACACGATGGGGGTCGGTGCACTGTGCTACGTATCGTTTGCGATGATCGCCCCGCACGTCACGATGGGCAGGATGCTCATCGATATGTACGCGGACATGGAGAACGCGGAGCTGCTGGTCGTATGGGGGGCCAACCCGGCGACGGACTCGCCGCCGATGGACATGCGGCGCCTGGAGACGGCGGCGCGGCGCGGTGCGGACATCGTCGTGATCGATCCTCGGAGAACCGAAACCGTGGAGCGATGCGGGGCCGAATGGATCGCGATCCGACCCGGCACCGACGGTGCGCTGGCCCTATCGATGATCGGGGTGCTGATCGACGAAGGGATCCTGGACGAGGAGTTCGCGGAGAACTGGTGCCGGGGTTTCGACGAACTGGCGCAGTACGTGCAGCACTTCCCACCCGATGCCGCGGAACGGATCACCGGGGTACCGGCGCAGACGGTACGTACCCTGGCGCGCCGCATCGGCACGGCGCGCGGCGCCTGCCCGGTGATGTACACGGGCCTCGAGTATTCGGACAGCGGTGTCCAGGCGATTCGCGCGGTCCTGACGCTGTTCGCGCTGGCCGGCCAGCTCGACGTCCCCGGCGGCATCGGGCTGGCCATGCGCGGGTCGCACTTCCCGATCAACCGATCGTGCAATCAGGCGAACCCGGACCTGGCGCGGGCAGCGGGTCGCGAGCGCTTCCCGCTCTATAGCCATTACCGCGGCGAGTCGCACGCCACGGCGCTGGTCGACGCGGTGCTGAAGGGACGCCCGTATCCGATCCGGGCGCTGATCATCCACGGCGCCTCCCTGCTCACGTCCTGGCCGCAGCCGGCGCTCTGGCGCCGGGTGCTGGAGAAGCTCGACTTCGTGGTGTGCATCGACCGGCAGCGGACCGCCGACGCCGCATTCGCCGATCTCGTGCTTCCCGCGACCACGATGTTCGAGATCGATTCGTACATGGCCTACGGGCCGATCTTCCGGTTGCGTGAAAAGTTGATCGAGCCGGTGGGGGAGGCGCGCAACGACTATCGGATCATGGCGCAGCTCGCCGCGCGGCTCGGCTATGGGGACCTTTACCCGCAGACGGAGGAGGCGTTGCTCCGTTTCGTGCTGGAGGGATCCGGATTCACCCTGGAGGATGTGCGCGCGGCGGGGGGGACGGTGCGGATACCGTCGCCTTTCACCGAATATCGCAAATGGGAGAAGGGCGGTTTGAGGGCCGACGGCAGGCCGGGCTTCGACACCCCGAGCGGAAAATTCGAGATCCGCTCCTCGATGCTCGAGGAGTACGGCTACGAGCCGCTGCCCCGCTACACGGAGCCCCGCGAAGGGCCGTTGGCGGACCCCGTGCTCGCCCGGGAGTTTCCGCTGATCTTCAATTCCGGTGCGCGTCCAGATACGGACTTCCGCTCGCAGCACCACGGCATCGCCGGGCTGGTGAAGGACAATCCCGAGCCCACCGTCCAGATCAACGACCGCGATGCCAGCGCACGCGGTATCCGCGACGGTGACCTCGCGGAAGTGCGCACCCCCAGGGGCGCGGTACCGTTTAGGACGCGGGTCTCCAGCGCGATCGTGGCGGGCGCGGTCGAGTGCAACATGGGCGGGGGAACCCCGGTCGGGCCGCCGGCGTGGCGCGAGTGGAACGTGAATGCGCTCACGGATCTCGACCACTACGACGCGATTTCGGGGTTTCCGGTGTACAAGGCGCTGCTGTGCGAAGTGGTGAAGCTCGCCGACGGCGCACCCGCCGGTACGGGCTCGCGGCGGGCGGAGCGCCATGGCGCTCGCCGGGTCGGGCGCGCGGCGGGCGCGGTTGCGGTGTCACAGCGGCGTCCCGTGTACCTGGACAACAACGCCACCACGCCGGTCGACCCGCTCGTGCGCGAGGCGATGCTGTCGTGCCTGGACGCGGGGTTCGGGAATCCCTCGAGTCTCCATCGGGGGGGGAGGGAGGCGCACGCGGTCGTGGAAACGGCGCGCCGGAGCGTGGCACGCTTGATCAACGTGCGCCCGCGGCGGGTGATCTTCACCAGTGGCGGTTCCGAGTCGAACAACTTGGCGATCAAGGGAGTCGCGCTTGTGCGGCGCGGGCGCGGCGGACACGTGGTGACGACGCGCATCGAGCATCCTTCGGTACTCGGGGCATGCGCCTTCCTGGAGACGCTCGGCTATGCGGTCACCTACCTGCAGGTCGACCGATGGGGCCGGGTCGACCCCGGAGACGTGGCGGCGGCCATACGGGACGATACCGTACTCGTGTCGATCATGACCGCCAACAACGAGGTCGGTACGATCCAGCCGATCCGGGAATGCTGCTGGGTGGCGCACGGGAAGGGCGTACTGTTTCACACCGATGCGGTCCAGGCAGTCGGCAAGATCCCGGTGGACGTCGCCGACCTCGACGTGGACCTGCTCAGCCTGTCCGCGCACAAGTTCCACGGCCCGAAGGGCATCGGCGCCCTGTACGTGCGCAAGGGGGTCACGCCGGCCCCGCTGGTGCACGGCGGGGGGCAGGAAGGGTCCTTGCGCGGCGGTACGCAGAACGTGGCCGGAATCGCCGGCCTCGGGGCGGCGGCGGAGCGGGCCGTCGTGGAGTTGGGGGACTGCGAACGAGTGCGTGCGCTGCGCGACCGGTTCGAGGCGGAGCTGCGCAAGCTGGTAAGCGGCGCGGTACTCAACGGGCACCCCGAACAACGCCTGCCCAATACCTTGAACATGACCCTCCCGGGTCTGCGGGGCGAGTCGCTGGTGGTGGCGCTGGATCAGAACGGTGTGGCGGCCTCGTCGGGCTCGGCCTGCAAGTCCGGGTCGCCCGAGCCGACGCACGTCCTGATCGCGATGGGAGTGGACCCGCAGGAGGCCCACTGTTCCCTGCGCTTCTCGCTGTCCCGGTACACGACGGATGAGGACGTCGATGCGGCGGTGGCGGCGCTGCGCGAGGTGCTCGGGCAGGCGGAGGCCACCGTGCGGTTCCTGCCGTGCAAGTGACGGCATCCGCTTCTGAACAACAAGTCGTGGAGTGAGCCATGCGCACGATTCTTGTCGTCTGTCCCTCGCATCGTGATTACCGGGAAATCGCGGCGTTGGGTGTGGAGCGGCGCCATCGCGTGTTGTTCCACGAGTACGCCAGTATCGAACTGGAGCAGATGGTCGCGCCGGCACCGATGTTGACGCCGGTGCGGGACGCGCTGGAGGAGATCGACGGCATCGTCGAGCGGTTCTCCGCGGGCGGACCGGACGGGGTGGTGAGCACGGACGACTATCCGGGCAGCACGCTTGCTGGCATCGTGGCCGAACGGTTCGGGCTTCCCGGGGTTCCGGCGATGGTGAACCTTCGGTGCCAGCATAAGTATCATTCGCGGTTGCTGCAGCAGGCCGTCGTCCCGCACGCGGTGCCGGAATTCGCGCTGGCTGCCGGGGATGAGGTTGCGGGGCTGGAGTTCCCGGTTTTCGTCAAGCCGATCAAGTCGTTCTTTTCGGTCGGGGCCTATCGCGTCGAGGATGCCCAGGCATTCTCCAAAGCCCTCGCGCGCGCGACCTTGCCGGAGCCGTTCTTCGATCCGCTGCGGCGGCTCTTCGAGCGCTACGCAGGATGCGGCTTCGGGCCGAGTCGGGTGCTCGTAGAGGAGCTGCTCGAGGGGGTCCAGGTGACGGTGGAAGGGTATGCCTTCAGCGGCACGGTGCAGGTGTTCGGCATCGTGGACTCGGTCCTGTTTCCGGGGACCCTGGCCTTCCGGCGCTTCGAATACCCCTCGAGTCTGCCATCCGCGGTGCAGGACCGGATGGCGGGCATCGCCGCGCAGGTGATGACCGGTATCAGATTCGACAACGGGCTGTTCAACATCGAGATGATGTATGATCCCACACGCGAGCGTATCCACATCATCGAGATCAACCCGCGCATGGCGTCACAGTTCGCGGATCTGTACGAGAAGGTGGATGGATTCAATACCTACGAACTGTTGATCGATCTTGCGCTCGGAAAAGAACCCTCTTTACGGCGCGGGCAGGGGCCCCATCGGCGGGCGGCCAGCTGCGTGCTGCGCACCTTCGAGGACCGGCGTGTAGTTCGGGTCCCCTCGGAAGAGGACGTGGCCGGGGTCATGGAGCGCTACTCGGATGCGAGGGTCGAGATCCTGACGGCTCCGGGGCGGTGTCTGTCGGAGGAGATGCAGGACAGCGAGAGCTATCGCTACGGGCTGGTCAGTCTCGGAGGCGGGGACCTGGACGACATCCTCGGCGCGCTGGAGGAGTGTGAGCGGCGACTTGGATTCGTGCTGGAGCCGGTTGAGGCGTCCGGGGCGGAGCGGGTCGCAGGGGTGTCTGGGCGGCGGACGGTATGACGGGGCTGGGACAATACGCCCTGCTGCTGGGGCTGGCGGCCGGCACCGTCGGGGCGGCGCTCAGCCTGTACGGACTCGCGCGGGCGATCGGCCGGAGTCGGGGGGAACCGGGCAAGGAGGTGCCGGCGACCGCCGGGCGGCTGTCGCCGGAGCCGGTCTGGGTTCGCTATCACGCCCGCTACTACGGTTACGCGCTGTTGTTCCTCGCCTTCGACATGGAGATGGCCTTCATGTACTCAGCACGTCCCTGGCGGGCAGCGGAGGATGCAGTCAGTCGGCCGGGGGAACGAACGATATGAGCGCATTGGCACAATATGCCGTGCTGCTGGGGTTGACGGTTGGCACGGCCGGGGCGGCGTTAAGCGTGTATGGACTTGCACGGGCGATGGGTGGGTGCCGCCAGGAGCCCGCCAAAGACGTGCCGGCAACGGGCGGGCGGTTGGCGCCGGAGCCGGTCTGGGTGCGTTATCACGCGCGCTATTATGGGTACGCACTACTGTTCCTGGCCTTCGATATGGAGATGGCCTTCATGTACCCGTGGGCGGTAGTGTACAAGCAGGAGGGGCTGGTCGCGCTTCTGGACATGGGCGTATTTCTGGCCATTTTATTCCTCGGTCTGTTGTACGGCTGGAGTCAAGGTGCCCTGCGGAGACAATAAGTGATCCTCGGCGCCCGCCAAGGCGCGTGGTCCCGGCTGCGCCGGCTGGCGGCCTATGCGAGCGCCCAAACGCTTGAGGCCATCGTGGTTCCGGGCCCGGAGGTTGCCGGTGCCTACGGGCTCGATCTCGAAGGCGCGGGGATCGTGGTCGCGGCCTCACCGCGGCATGCAGGGGTGCTGGTGGTCGTTGGGCCCGTCCCTGCGGAGCTGCGCGAGGCGGCAACGGTCCTGTATGCCGGGATGATGCGACCGCGGATCGTGCTCGCGCTCGGCGCCGGAGAGCTGACTCCGTTGCCTGAGGCCGATGTGGCGGTGGAACTCTCGCAGCAGGCGTTACTCGACGGCGTGCACCGGTTGCGCACGGTGCTGATCGAAGGCGCCTTCCACCCGGACGTGATCGATTTCGATGCCCTCGTGCTGCACGGCCGGACGCAATACACCTGTCCGATGCACCCGGAGGTGGTGCGGGGCGAGCCCGGTTCCTGCCCCAAGTGCGGTATGACGCTCGTTCCCCACGAGGTGCATGGCGTTCCGGAGCATGCCGATCCCCCGCAGGACGAGGGTGCGGAGGCGATGGGTGAGTTGCCGGCGCCCACGCCCAGCGATCCTCATGGCGTGGATCACGAAGCGATGGCCGGTGATCCATCGAGGGCCTACACCTGTCCGATGCACCCGGAGGTGGTGCAGGACGCCCCCGGGTCCTGCCCCAAGTGTGGCATGACGCTGGTGCCGCGCGAGGCGCCGGCGGGCGCGGGGGCGCACGGGCACGCGGGCCATGGGGGGATGGAACACGCGCCGGCGGCACACACGGCCGGGCCTGAGTACACCTGTCCGATGCACCCGGAAGTGGTGCAGGATGCCCCTGGTTCCTGTCCCAAGTGTGGCATGACGCTGGTACTGCGCGAGGCGCCTTCCGGGTCCACGATGGAGGAACCCGAGGCACACTCCGGCATGGATCATGCGCGGATGGGACACGGCGACCGCGCCTTCATGTCGATGGTGGCGGTCACCCGGGATCTGCCGCGCAGCGCCGACGGTCTGCCGATGGATTGGATCGAGGTGCCGTTCGGACCGCTGTTCCCTGGGTTGCCCGGCGGCCTGCTGCTGATGTTCACCCTCGACGGCGATGCGGTCGCGAAGGCTGCCGTACACTCTCTGGTCGGCGGGGCCGCGGGCGCGCTGCAACCGGTGGGGGTGGTCGCCCGCGATTTTGCCCGCCGGATCGGCGGCATGGATCCGCTCGCGCCGGCCGCCTATCGGCTGCTCGCCTGCCGGGCGCTCGAAGATGCGGCGGGACAGGAGGTGGACCCTGCGCGGGCCCGCGCGCGGGCAGGTACCTTGGAGCGTGAACGGATCGCGAGTCATCTGGGATGGCTCGGCGGGTTCGCACGCCAACTCGGTATCGAGCGGCTCGCGCGGCGCGCCTCGGCGTTGCAGGCGGCGCTGGTGCGCGCGGATTCGGAACGCATCCCGGCGCTGGGGCTCGAGGTCCGCGCGCTGGTGCGGCGCATCAAACGCACACCGTTGCTGCGGCGCCGGTTAGCGGGTATCGGCCGGCTGCCTGGAGGCGCCGTGGTTCGGGGGCCCGTGGCACGGGCGGCGGGCCGCGCCGACGACGCGCGGTCAGCGGACGCAACCTACGGGGCACTCGGCTTCGAACCCGTGGTGGGTGCGCGCGGCGACGCGTTCGATCGCCTGCAGGTGCGGCTCGGCGAGATCGTGCGCGGCCTGGAACTCATCCGCGCGGCGGGGACCGTCGAGGATCCCGGCGCCCCCGTCATCGGCACCGTTTCCGGTACCGGCGCGGCCGCGATCGAGACCCCGCGGGGCGTAGCGCGCCTGCGGCTCACCCTGGAGCAGGGCCGGGTGGTGGACGCGCAACTGGATACCCCGTCGAACGGCCACCTGGCCCTGGTCGGGCCGCTGGTCGCGCAACAGGAGTTGGGCGATGCCCTGATCGCGGTCGGCTCACTGGATCTCTCGCCATGGGAGGCCATGGGATGACGACCGTCATCGTGCTCGCCGCCTTGCTGAGCGGGGCCTACATGATCGCGATACTCGAGGCGTGGACGCGGAGCGGGCGCCTGCGCCCGGCGGCGCCGCTGTTCGCCGCCATGGCGCTGCTCGGCCGCGAATCCATCGTGCCGCGTAAATCCGACCGGATCTTCTTCGAGGTCGCGCCGGTCCTTCTGTTGGTGGCGGCGGTGCTCGCCGCCGCGGTCTTGCCGCTGACGCCGACGCTCGTGATCGCCAACCTCGCGACCGGTGCGCTGTTCGTCAATGCGGCATTCGCCTATGTGCTGGTTGCCCTGATCATGGCCGGCTGGGGGCCCAACGGGGCCTATGCCATGATCGGTGGCTGGCGCTTCCTGGGGCAGCTCATCGGCTACTCCATGCTCATCGTCATGCCTATTACCGCCGTCGTCATGCGCGCCGAGTCGCTGGTGACGACCGCCATCGTGGTCTCGCAGGCGGGGGTGTGGAACATCGTCTACCAGCCGCTGGGGTTCGTCCTGTTCTTCATCGCCGCGATGGCACTGGCGTTTCTGCCGCCGTTCGATCTGCCGCTGGCGGCGGGCGAGCTGGCCGGCGGGGTGCAGGCGGAATACGCCGGGTGGCGGTTGGCGGTGCTGCGCCTCGCACGGACGGTGCTGATCGTGGCCGTGGCGCAAGCGACGACGGTGTTCTACCTGGGTGGGTGGCTGGGCCCGATCCTGCCCCCCTGGGCCTGGAGCGCTGTCAAGACACTACTCGTCGCGGCGGCGATGCTGGGGATCGGGCGCTGTCTGCCGCGCATGCGTGAGGCCGATTTCCTGGCGTGGTGCTGGAAGCTCGGCATCCCCCTGGCGCTGCTCAACATCTTCATCGTCGGTGTCCTTGTGCTGGTGTTGCCGTGATCTACGCACAGATGTTTTTCGTCGGCTTCTTCGGGCTCGCCGCCATCTGGTTCGGCGTCGCGGTGTTCCGCACCTCGTCCATGGTGCGCTCGGCGCTCGCCCTGCTGTTCTCGCAGACCGCGATCGGTGCGATGTTCCTGGCGATGCAGACCGAGTTCCTGGGCGTCCTGCAGATCATGATGATGGCCACTGAGATGAGCATCATGGCCATCTTCATGGTGATGTACATGATGGATCCCGGCGGGCTCGGCGCGATGGAGATGGCGCATCAGAAGCGGTTGTCGATCGTAGCGGGCCTGATCGGCGCAGGCGCGGCCGTCGCGGTCTCGATACTGGTGGATTGGGGCCCGGTGGTGGCGCCGGCACCGGGCGCCGCACGGCAGACGCGCGACCTCGGCCTCGAGCTGCTGGGGCGCTCGATGCTCGTTTTCGAAACCGCCGGCGTGACGATCCTGACCGCCATGATCGCGGCGACGGCGGTGGCGATCCAGCGGCGCGGGCAGGGGGAAGCGGAATGACCCTGACATTGATCGTGGCACTGATCACGGGGGCCGCGCTGTTCGGCGTCGGCCTCTACGGCGCGTTGTCGCAGACCAACCTGGTCATGATCATGATGGGCGTGGAGCTGATCCTCGCCGGCGCCCTGGTCAACCTGGTGGCGTTCTGGCGCTTTCTCTATCCAGAGGTATACGCCGGGCAGATGTTCGTTCTGATCGTGATGACGGTGATGGCCTTGGAGATGGCGGTAGGCTTCGGCGTGGCGACCGCGCGCTTTCGGGCCAAGGGCTCGGTAGAGATGGAAGAGGCGGGGGATCTGAAGGGATGAATTCCATCGCATTCACCATCCTTGGCCCGCTGGCGGGCGTGGCCGCGATCCTGCTGGTACGCCGGGCGCCGGCGGCGCTCGCGCTGCTCGGCGCCGCGGTCGGGTTGGGTGCGAGCGTGTGGCTGCTCGCGGGGCTGTCGGCAGGCGCACCTTTCGCGCTCGTGCTGCCCGGCCTGCCGGGGTACCCGCTGCGCCTGATCGCCACGCCCTTGAGCGGGCTGTTGGCCGTGGTCGTGGCGACGGTCGGTGCCTTCGTCCTGGTCTACGCCGTAGGCTACATGAAGGAGGACCCGGAACCGGTCCGGTTCTTCGCCACGATGTCCTTTTTCGTGGCTGCCATGCAGACGCTCGTGCTCGCGGGCGACTGGGTGTTGCTGCTAGCCGCCTGGGAACTCATCGGGCTCAGCAGTTATCTGCTGATCGGATTCTGGCATGCGCGCCCGGGCGTCGGTTCCGCCGCGATGCGCGCATTTCTATACACGCGAACCGCCGACCTGGGCCTCTATACCGCCGTCTTCCTGTTGATCGCCCACACCGGAACGAGCGCCATCGCACCCGGATTGGCGGCCGGCGGACCGGTGGCGTCGGTGGCGGGCGTGCTGCTGCTGGTGGCCGCGATGGGCAAGTCGGCGCAGACCCCGCTGCAGGATTGGCTGCAGCGCGCCATGGCCGGACCGACGCCGGTGTCGGCGCTCCTGCACTCGGCCACCCTGGTGGCCGCGGGGGCGATCCTCCTGATCCGGGTCGCACCGATGCTCGGGCCGGACGTGCTGCTCGCCGTCGGCCTGGTCGGGGGGGTGACCACCGTGGTCACCGGACTCATCGCCCTGGGCGAGCGGGATCTCAAGCGCCTGCTCGCCGCCTCGACTTCGAGTCAATACGGCTTGATGTTGGTGGCGATCGGCGCGGGGGCACCGGTGGCGGCGTTGGTGCATCTCACCGCGCACGCGGCGATCAAGAGCTCGCTGTTTCTCGGGGCCGGCGTCTTTCAGCACGCGCGCGGGAGCACCGCCTTTCCCGAGCTGGCGGGGACCGGTCGCGCGCACCCGCGGACCTTTCTTGGCTTCGCGATCGCGGGTCTGGCGCTCGCCGGGATCCCGCCGCTCAGTGGGTTCTTCACCAAGGACGCTATCATCGGCGCATCGCTCGCCGCGTCCCATGCGGGCCTGCTCGCGCCGCTCGCCCTCGCCGGCACCCTGCTCACCGGCGCCTACGTGGCGCGGGCGCTGCGCATCCTGTGGCGCGGTAACGGGCGGGAGCGGCGGGTCCCCGGTATCGGTTGGATGGGAGCGGGTCTGGCCGGCCTGGTCGTGTTAGCGGCAGGGCTGGGGGGCGCGGTCGCACCGATCGGCGCGTGGCTCGGCGTGCCGATTCCCGGCAGCCGGTTGGCCCTCGTGCTCGGCCTGTCCGCGGCGCTGGGCGGCTTGGGGTTGGGCTGGTTCATTCCGGGGGTGCGGTTACTGGGGCCGCTGCGGCGCAGCGCCGAGCAGGGATTCGCGATTGCCGGCGGGCTTGATTTCTGGATCGCGCGCCCGGCGCTCGCGCTTGCCCGCGCCTGTGATCGTCTCGAACGGGCCCTGTATGCGGGCGTGCTTGCAGTCGGTGGGTTCGGGCTCGCGCTTGCCCGTGGCGCGCGCTTCAGCGACGAACGCGGTATCGACGGACTCATCTTCGGCCTGGCGCGCCGGACCCGGGCGTTGGGCGAGCGGGCACGCGCACTGCAGAGCGGCCTGGTGCATCGGGAACTGGCGCTCGCCGCGGCCGGCGCGGCCCTTATGCTCGCGGCGCTGGTCGCGGGACTGGTGAGATTCTGATAGGAGGTGATGGTGCCAATCGTCACGCTTACGCTGTTCGCGCCGCTCGCCGGGGCGGTCCTGGTCCTGGCGTTGGGCACGCGCTCCGCGCGGCGCGCCCATGCGATCGGGATCGTGACCACCGCGCTCACGCTACTCGGCGCCCTGTCGATGTGGTGGCGGGGGATCGGAGCAGGGGGTTTTTCACAGGTCGAACAGTTCGCGTGGATCCCTTCGATCGGGGTTGCCTACCGGGTCGGGGTGGACGGCATCAGTCTTCCGCTGGTGCTGCTGACGGCGCTGCTGTTCTTCCTCGCCGCCGTCTATTCGGCCCGCATCGAAGCGCGCGCCCCGGCCTACGTGATTCTCACGCTGCTCCTCGAGACCGCATCGATCGGGACGTTCACGGCCTTGGACGGACTGCTGTTCTACGTATTTTTCGAGATATCGCTGGTCTCGATGTATTTCATGATCGCGGGTTGGGGCCACGAGGACCGCCAACGGGCGGCCTTGATGTTCTTCCTGTACACGCTGTTGGGCAGTCTTCCGCTGCTGCTCGCCATACTCGGCTTCTACCTGGGCAGCACACCGCACACCTTCGACATGCGGGCATGGATCGCCCATCCGCCGCTCTCCGGGACCGCCGCGACCTTGGCGCTGATCGCGATGCTGATTACGTTCGCCGTCAAGATCCCGATCTTCCCGGTACACACCTGGCTACCGGCCGCCCACGTGGAGGCGCCCACGGCTGGCAGCGTAATCCTCGCCGGCGTGATGTTGAAATTCGGGACCTACGGCCTGGTGCGCTTCGCGCTGCAAATGACCCCGGCGGCGTTTCGCAGTGCCGGGGTGGTAATCCTGATCCTCGGTGTGGTGAGCGCGCTCTACGGGGCGTTCGCGGCGCTGGCACAGACGGATCTCAAACGACTGGTGGCGTACACGTCGGTGAACCACATGGGCTATGTCGTCGTGGGGGTCGCCGTGGCCGCGTTGGCGAGCGACCCGGCGGTGCGCGCCATGGCCCTGGACGGTGCGGTCCTGCAAATGGTGAGCCATGGCCTCGTCACCGGAGCGCTGTTCCTGCTGGTCGGCATGCTTCAGGACCGCACGCACACGCGCGAGATGGCGGACTTCGGCGGGTTGTTGCAGGTGATCCCGGGGTTGGGCTGGGCGTTCGTGCTGGTCGCGTTCGCTTCGCTTGGGCTTCCCGGGCTCGCGCACTTCCCGGCCGAGTTCCAGATCTTTCTGGCGACCTTGCAGGTTGCGCCCGCCGCGGTCGTCGTGGTGCTTGGCATCGCGGTCGTGGCGGCGCTCTATCTGCGGGCGATCGGGCGCACGTTCTTCGGCGCGCTGCCCGCGCGCTGGACGGCAATGCCGGACCTCGATGTCCGCGAATGGCTCGCGGTCGCACCGCTGCTCGTGCTGACGATCGTCGTCGGAGTCGCCCCGTGCGCATGACCTCCTGCTCCTGATCCCGGAGATCGCGGTCTTGTTGACCGCGATCGGCGCCCTGGTGTGTGAAATGCTGCGCCTGCCCCGTGCCGCGCTCGCCGTGTCGGTGGGGGGCCTGCTTGCCGCGGCCGCCCTGGCGCTTCCGCTGGTGGGCGCCCACACGACGGTGTTCAGCGGGACCTTCCGGGTCGATGACCTGAGCACCTGGGCCGCCCTGACCCTGCTCCCCGCGACCGCGCTGTCGACCCTGCTCGCGCGCGCCGAGATCGGTGGCAGCGACCGTGAGGGCACGGTGTACAGTCTGCTGTGCTTCACCGCGCTAGGCGCGCTGATCCTGGCCGGATCGGGGGATGTGATGTTGCTGGTGCTCGGTGTGTTGCTGTCCAGCCTGGGCTCATTCGCGCTCGTCGCCTATGGGCGCGACGATCCGGCCACGGAAGCCGCCATGAAGTTCTTCGTGTTCGGATCGGTCAGCGGCGCGGTGATGATCTTTGGTCTCACCTATTGGTTCGGGGTGACGGGCTCCACGCTGTTCGTGCGGCTCGGTGCCCTGGAGCACGCGCCGCTCGCGGCTGCGGTCGGGCTGGTAGCGCTGATCGTGGGTCTCGGTTACAAGGCCTCCCTGGTGCCGTTTCATTTTTGGGCACCGGACGCCTACGACGGCGCACCGGTGTCGGTTGCGGCGTTCCTGTCGGTGGTGCCGAAGATCGGTGCGATCTTCGCGCTCGCCCAGGTGGTTCGGGATCTCCCGGTATCCAGTAATTGGCCGCTCGTCATCGCCGCGCTCTCGGTCCTCACCATGACCTACGGAAACCTCGCCGCGCTGGTGCAACAAAACGTCGTACGGCTCCTGGCCTACTCGTCCATTGCCCAATCCGGATATTTCCTGCTCGGCGTCGTGGCGATGGGCGGGCATCCGCTCGCGCAGCGAGCACTCGTCGTTTTCGCGGTCGCCTACGTGGCTATGAACATCGGGGCATTCGCGGTGGTGCTGCGTACCGGCCGGACCCTCGATGACTTCACCGGCCTCGGGCGCCGAAGGGTGGTGACGGGCGTGGCGATGGTGGTGTTCCTGCTGTCGCTGGTCGGGATTCCGCCGCTGGGAGGATTCGTCGGGAAGTTTCTGTTGTTCGGCGCGGCGATGAGTTCCGGCTTCCTGTGGCTGGCGGTAGCGGCTATCCTCAACAGTGTGCTCTCGCTTGCCGTCTATCTGCGCATCGTCGTGCCGATGTACCGGCAATCGGGTGGGCCCACTACGCCCGCGCCGAAGCCCCTGGTGACCGTGGTGTGGGCCATCGCGTTGCTGGTGACGCTCGGCATCGCACCGGCGGCGCAAGGGCTCATCGCACGGGTCGGCCAAGCGGTTGCGGATGGAGGCCAGCAGGCGGGAAGCCAGGCTTCCGGTTCCCGCTCCGAAGTCAACGGTTCCCCGACATCCGCGGGCGGTCGCGTAGGCGGTGGGTCGCCGGGCGAGGCGGGTTTTTCAGGAATACAGGTGCGCAGGCCGCTATAGGTTCGGGCAGGCGCCGACGGTCCGCGGCGAGCGCCACAACGGAGGCGGAGAGGGTTCTACCATGAAGGTAACGGAACGACTACCATCCGTGGCGGACGGCTCGGGGCCCGCCCCAGCCAATGTTTCGGGCACCGCACACAAGGCCCTGCGCATCAATCTCGACCCGGAGACCTACGGGACGATCGCGGAAATCGGCGCTGGGCAGGAGACGGCGCGCTGGTTCTTCCGGGTCGGC
>NCBI01000050.1 GCA_002255365.1 Chromatiales bacterium 21-64-14 | reverse complement strand
TGTTCTACCAAGGAGGAAACAATGTCTCTGAATATCAAAGACCGCGAAGCTCACCACCTGGCAAAGGCGCTTGCCAAGGAAACCGGCGAGACAATGACCCACGCCGTCACCGAGGCACTGCGGGAACGGCTGCAACGCGTCAGGCAGCATCACAGGCCCGAAGCTACGGTCGCTGAGCTGCTCGCGATTGGACGCCGCTGCGCCCGCGCCTTGAAAGGCCCTGCAGTCGATCATGTCGCGCTGCTCTACGACGACCGGGGTATCCCGCGATGATCGTGGACAGCTCGGCGTTGCTCGCGATCCTCTTTGCTGAAGAGGATGCCGAAATTTATGCGCAGGCGATCGTCGAGGCAGACTCGTGCCGCATCTCCGCCGCAACCTTCGTTGAAGTAGCAATCGTCATTGAGGCTCAGACAAAAGATGCTGGGGCGCGCCAGTTCGACGCGTTCTTCCGGCAAAGCGGAATTGTCATTGAGCCTGTGACTGAAGAACAGGCGCATGCTGCACGGCAAGCCTATTCGGATTTCGGGAAGGGGCGTCATCCGGCCGGGCTTAACTTCGGGGACTGCTTTTCCTATGCGCTCGCCAAAACAGCCAGCGAGGCTCTTCTGTTCAAGGGGGAAGATTTCAAGAAGACCGACATTACGTCCGTTATTTGAAGTGCGAAGAAAGTGAACAACCATGAAAAATGACACCATCGGGACGCTCCGCGGGAGCGGCAACATCTACCGGGATTTCGACAAGCCGGACGCCGACGTGCGGCAATTGAAGGCGATTCTGGCGACCGAGATCATCAAGGTGCTCGACAAGAAGGGGTTAAGCGTCCGGAAGGCGCAGAGCCTTACGGGAATCGACGCGGCCGATTTTTCGCGGGTCCGAAATGCGGATTACTCTGAGTCCGGTGTGTGCGTCAACTTGGATTTGCGTTTGCGCATGGATTCCCCTTTCAGATTGATCTTGTAAGCGGTGTGCACCAGCCGGTCGAGTAATCAGCAGTACCGAGTAATGCGCAGGAGATCCCGGATTTGGCTGCGATGGCGCTATTCCCGATGGCTCTCCTGCACATTACTTGGCATGGTTTATAGAGAATCAAGCCAGCTCAGAACGTCCTCATCCTTCTGCCAACGTGGTTCACGAACGCCCTTTGTCGGCGGCGCAACTTGTGCCAGGGCGGCGCGTTTGGTGGCGAGATTGGCTTGGGCGTAGTGCGCCGTGGTATCAATGCTCGCGTGTCCAAGCCAGCTGCGAATGACGGCGATATCAACTCCGGCGGCCACCAAGGCAACTGCCGCGGCATGGCGAAATGTGTGCGGCGAGATGTCTTTCTTTGCTAAAGAGGGTGTCGTTTGCGTCGCGGACCTCACATACTGCGCCAGCTTGAATCGCACGCCGGAAGCGCCGAGCGGCTGGCCATGGCGGTTGACAAACAATGGCTCGTCATCGGGGCGTGGTTGACGACTCAAGAGTGCCCTTAAAAGCTGAATGGTCTCGGGCCACAAGGGACAAATGCGCTCTTTGCGGCCTTTGCCGACGAGGTGTACCGTTGCCGGTGCGGCAAATCGAATGGCGTTCGGGCACACATCGAGCGTTTCTTGAATCCGCGCGCCGGTGTTGTACAGGAACGACAACAGCGCATGGTCGCGCTGACCGCAAAGCGTGCTGCGATCAGGTTGAGCGAGAATCGCCTCGACTTCGTTGGCATCGAGATAGCACAACGCAGGGCGAGCAGCGCGCTTGGTGGGGATGTGCAAGACGGCGCTGCATTGCGCGAGCGCTGACGGCTCGCGCGCGGCGAGGAACGCGAAGAACGCCCGCAGCGCCGCCAGGCGACAGTTGCGCGTACCAATTGAACCGCGACGAACGCGTTCACCGTCCTCAAGGAAGTCGAGCGCGATTTTATCGGTCAAATCCTCAAGACAGAGTTGGATCACCGGCCGGTGGCATCGCTCCGCGGCAAAGCGAAGGAACAGTCGCCACGTATCGCGATAGGAACGGATGGTGTGCGGTGAAAGGTTGCGCTGTTGGGTCGCCCACTCGTAAAAAAACGCCCGCAGCAGCCGTGGCAGATCCGCTGCCCCGTTCATGATGCACCGCCTTCGAGATGCAGCACGTCGGCACCGCCCGCGGCGCGGTAGCGTTCGCAGGCGTGCTGCAGTAACTCCTGGGTGACCGTAAGGTAGGTGAGCGTTGAGTGCAGGCTCTTGTGTCCGAGATAAGTCACTAGATATTGCAGTCGCGGCCCCGCGTCGATCCCTTCGCGGTACCACGCGAGCATGCGATTGACCACAAACGCGTGGCAGGTCATGGATACGCGGGCCCGTGCGGCCGCGGCCCGTCTTCAGCCCCGAACGGCGCAGCACGGCCACCAGCATCTTCTCTGCGCGGACCAGAGAATAGCGGCCCTTGCCCCGCGCGTGCCAGAAAAGTGGCGAATCCGGATCGGCAGGACCGCCAGCGCGTCGGCGTGCGTCGAGATAATCGCGAAGCGCACTGAACGCACTCTCCGCGAGCGGCAGACGTCGGGATTTATAGAACTTGGTGTTGCGGATCTCAATGGCAGACTCCGCCCAGAGCACATCACCTACGTTCAGGCGCACGATCTCGCCGAGCCGAAGTCCGGCACAGTAGGCAAGCACCACCATGGTGTACAGGGTTGCTGGCAACAGCGGCCAGCGCGGTGCCGGCCACGTGCGGGCGATCTCCAATACCAGGCTCACCTCGGCGGGCGAGTAGATGTAGGGCCGCCGATACTGTCTGCGGACCTGTCGCTGCAGTCGCGGGTCCCGGGGCAACAACGCCGCTGTCGGATCGATACGCCGCATCGCCCGGCTGAGTTCGGCCGCGAGCTCCGCACAGTCCCAGACATGGGCAGTCGTGGGTGGGAATTCACTCCACGCCTGCACCATCGTTTTAAGCGGTTGGCCGGTGAGATCGGGACGTGTTTGAAGGAATCGGTCGAAGGCGGCAAACCGCACCTCTTGGCGGGCATAGCGGCCCCATCGCCCGCATCAGCACGAGGTGGTCCCGCATGAACGGCCCGAGCGGGCTTGCCCATCGCGGCAACGGACGCAGTGCTTTAAGCGCCTCGGTCGGATCGGTGCTGGCAAGCGCCCGCACGATGGGCGCGAGCCTGCGTTCACCATATCGATCGCGAAGGGTCCCGAGCGGGTTGGTGGTGAGCGCGCCGTCTCGAACCAGGACATCGAGAAAGCGATTGACGATGCCGGCACGATCGATGAGAAGGGAAAGCGGGATCTCGACCGCTCGGGCCTGAATCCAGGCGGTCACGGCACTTTCGCCGAGATCATCCCCATTGCCGCGCTTGAGCATGAACCGCTGAAAGGCCGCGAGCTCCATGCGGTATAACCGCCGCGTCTTGTCGGTGCGCACGGTGAGTGATCGCGCATATCGATCAATCACGGCGTAGCCGTCATCCAGCCATCGGTTCATGGCGCACCTCCCGCGATCGGCAGCGGCAGGGCAACGGTGCGCAACTCCTCGCTGTCGAGCTTGAGATATACGGCGGTCGAGCGGCTTGCCCGATGTCCAAGCAGGTCGCTGATCGTCTTCATCGGCACGGCGGCGCGCAAGAGCCCGACGGCATGAGCGTGTCGAAACAGATGCGGACCCCGTTTACCGGTAGGCCAAACGCCCGCCGCAGCCATCCGTCGGCGAACGAGCGCGTGCAAGGATGATCCCCTACCGAAGCCCTTACGCGGTGCTGACGTGCGAATAAATACCTCACGGGCGATGGTCTTGGGACGGCCGCTTTGCAAGTAAGCCAACAACGCTTCGCCAACGGCCGGTAGTAGCGGCAAAACGGTGGTGCCGCGGACCTTCGTGTGACGAATGACAAGAGTGTTGGCGCGCCAATCGATATCATCCAGGGCCAGCCGTACGATCTCACCCGCGCGCAGTCCGTACCTGGCCAGCAGCGTGAGGATCGCAAAATCGCGCCGACCGCATGCCGATCGACCCCGGCGGGTCGTCTTCAGGATCTGCTCGATCTCCTGGGGTTTGAGTATCGATGGAATGTTCTCAAACTCGTAGAGGGTCGGATGAATCATTGAGCGGGAAAGATCGACGGACAGGTGTCCGGCACGATGCAAAAAGCGCAAGAAACTGGCCAAACGAAGGGAGACCAGCTTTAACGTAGTTCGCCGAATTCCCGCGGATCGAAGCTGTAAATACTGATCAATCTGCCGAACCGACATCCGAAGGCGGTCATCCCGGCCGCCCTGACGGATATACCAGGTCAGAAATCGTTGCGTCTCCTCGAGGTGCCCGTCAATGGTCGAGGCGGCGAGGCCGCGACAGTCCGCGAGCCAGCGGCGGTAGTCGCGGCACAGTGTCTGCGCGAGTGCTTCGCCCCGGTTCCTCGGCAGAGGCACGGGTGGCCACGGTGGACGCGAAAAGCGCAGCAGCTGGACCACCCCGTCCGTACACCAGGTTCGCCAGGCCTTCCTGTTGTTCGGCCTGCGCCCGTGGCGGTGACGGTAGTCTTGAAGTTGGCGGCGCATAAACATCGCCACGTTCGCTGGCTGCACCGCGTCGAGTGCGATGCCGCGTTCTCGTAGGTACTGAAGGAACTCGTGGGCATTCGAACACAGATGCTCAATGGACTGCGCACAGTAGCCGACCGCCTGCAGGCGGCCACGCAGATCATCGAGCAAGCGAAGCTGCTGAGAAGAGGAAAGTGGCATGGCTGTATCTCCTGAGTGAGTGAACTGCCACACCCAGGATGCGCCTCGATAATGGCGAGGTCATATAAGCCATTTGCACGCTAAAAGCTGTACACCAACAAGCTACTGCGCATTACTCGGTACTGCTGATTACTCGACCGCCTCGTACACAACGCCTATCGGATCACCCTCAAGGGTGAGTCGATGCGCAAGCGAAAGGCAAAAAAGTTGACGAGCGACACCGCCTCCACGTAACAATACGACCCTGCGTCGCTTCGCTCCGACTGCCCCGGCCGAATCGCCGTGGAACCGGTGGCCGAATCACGCTGGAATCGCCGGCCGGAATCACCCGTTGGAATCACCGGTTGGAATCACCGCGCGCCTGTGGATCGCGCCAAATCATGGGGAGCCCCATATAGGCCGGTCAGGTCGAAGATGGGTCGAGCCGAATGGGGTCTCCCTTCCCAGCCGCTGCCTTAGCCGGTCCCCCTTCCGGGGATGCTCCTCGGACCTCGAAGCGTTCGAAGAGGGAAGCAGCCTGTTCGCCCGCCTGGCGCCACGCATCTCCCCCGCCGGGCCCGGCTTGCCGCTCATTGAGCAGGCCTACCCCGCGGCGCGCCTGCCACACGTAGTGCCGTACCCCGCGGTCGGCGAGCCAACGCGCGAAGCCTAGCAGTTCCTCCGGCATCGCCTCATCATACAGCGTGGTGCGCACCTCGTAGGCGATGCCGCTCTCGAGCACCAAGTCGAGGCTCCGGCGAAACCGTGCACCGGCCCCGCGCACCCCCGTGATGGCCTCGTAGCGATCGAGCGGCCCCTTGGCGTCGAGGCCGATCCAATCGACCAGCGGACCCTCCGGCGAAGACCGGTCGAGCAGCCGCGCCAGACGCTGCGGGTAGATCCCCGCCGTGTGCAGCCCGACCTCGAACCCCAGGGCCTTCACCTGCGCGAGGGTCGCCTCGAGGGCCGGCTGTGCCGTGGGCTCCCCGCCACTGAACACGACGGCGTCGAGCAGCCCCCGCCGGCGCTCCAGAAAATCCCGCACCCGCTCCCATCCGATCCCCGGGCCGCTCGAGGCAGGCAGCAGGTGGGGGTTGTGGCAGTAGCCGCAGCGCCACGGACATCCCTGGCAGAAGACCACCGCCGCCAGGCGCCCGGGGAAGTCGATCGTGGTCAGCGGGACGAGTCCGCCTAGGCGCAGCTCCTGCACCGCGCCGCCTCCTCCCGGGGCAGCGTCGCTTCTGCCCGCGCTTCCAGGAAGTGCCGCCGCTCGGCGTGTTCGGACTGCTTGCCCGGATTGAACTCCGACACCGGGCGGTGGTAGCCCATCACGCGCGTCCAGACCTCGCAGGGCTGGCGCTCCGCCTCCGTCAGCAGAATTTCCGTCTCGGTCATTTCGTTCATTTCAGTTCTCCTCTGAGTGGTTGGGTGGATTCGCCGGTCAGGCCGATGCCTCCGCGTGGCCGGTGGCTTCGGTGTGGCTGGCGCGCTTGCGTACGAGAATCTCCTCGTCGCAGCGCGGACAGAACCGGTGCTCGCCGGCCAAGTAGCCGTGCCGGGGGCAAATGGAGAAGGTCGGGGTCACCGTGATGTAAGGTAGCCGGAACCGCTCGAGGGCCCGGCGCACGAGCCGCTTGCACGCCTCCGCACTCGAGAGCCGCTCGGCCATGTAGAGGTGCAGCACGGTGCCGCCGGTGTACCTCTGCTGCAGCGCCTCCTGACGCTCCAGGGCCTCGAAGGGGTCGTCCGTGAACCCCACCGGAAGCTGCGTGGAGTTGGTGTAGTAGGGCTTCTCCGGCGTGCCGGCCTGCAGGATGTCCGAGTAGCGTTTGCGATCCTCCTTGGCGAAACGGTAGGTCGTGCCCTCCGCGGGCGTCGCCTCCAGGTTGTAGAGGTGCCCGGTCTCCTCCTGGAAACCGACGATGCGCGCGCGCACATGATCCAGAAGCCGGCAGGCGAACTCGTGCCCCCAGGCGGTGGTGATGTCGTGCTCGTCCGCGGTGAAGTTTCGGATCATCTCGTTGACGCCGTTCACCCCCAGGGTGGAGAAGTGATTGCGCAGCGTGCCGAGATAGCGCTTCGTGTAGGGGAACAGGCCCTCGTCGATCAGCCCCTGCACCACCTTGCGCTTGATCTCGAGGCTCTCCTTGCCGATCTCGAGCAGCGCGTCGAGCCTGCGGTACAGCGCGTCCTCGTCGTCCCTGTACAGGTACCCGAGCCGGGCGCAGTTGACGGTTACCACCCCGATGGATCCGGTCTGTTCAGCGGATCCGAACAGACCGTTGCCGCGCTTGAGCAGCTCCCGCAAGTCAAGCTGCAGGCGGCAGCACATCGAGCGGACCATGTGCGGTTGGAGGTCGGAGTTGAGGAAATTCTGGAAGTACGGCAGTCCGTATTTGGCCGTCATCTCGAACAGCCGCGTGGCATTCTCCGAGTCCCACGGAAAATCCGCAGTGATGTTGTAGGTGGGAATGGGAAAGGTGAACACCCGCCCCCTGGCATCGCCGCGCGTCATGACCTCGATGTAGGCGCGGTTGATGAGATCCATCTCCGGGCCCAGCTCACCGTAGGTGAAGGGCATCTCCTCGCCGCCGATCACCGGGCGCTGTTCCCGCAGATCCTCGGGGCAGACCCAGTCGAAGGTGAGGTTGGTGAACGGCGTCTGCGTGCCCCAGCGTGAGGGGACATTGAGGTTGAACACCAGCTCCTGGATATGCTGGCGCACCGACTCGTAAGGCAGGGCGTCCTTGCGCACGTACGGCGCGAGATAGGTATCGAAGGAACTGAAGGCCTGCGCCCCCGCCCACTCGTTCTGCAGCGTCCCCAGGAAATTCACCATCTGTCCCACGGCACTCGAGAGGTGCCGTGGCGGTGCCGCCTCGACTTTTCCCGGCACTCCGTTCAAGCCCTCGGCAAGCAACGTGCGCAGCGACCACCCCGCGCAGTAACCAGAGAGCATGTCGAGATCGTGGATGTGCAGATCCGCGTTGCGGTGCGCCTCGCCCACCTCGGGCGGATACACATGGCTGAGCCAGTAGTTGGCGATCACCTTACCCGAAACGTTCAGGATCAACCCGCCCAGCGAGTAGCCCTGATTGGCGTTGGCGTGTACCCGCCAATCGGCGCGTGTGAGGTACTCCTGGATCGAGGACTCGACGTCCACCAGGGTCTTGCGGTCATCGCGCAGCCGGCGGTGCTGCTCCCGGTAGACGGCGTAGGCCCGCGCCACGCGGTAGTGGCCCGCGCGCATCAGGGCGAGTTCCACCTGATCCTGGATGTCCTCTATGTGGACGGAGCAGCCGGTGGCGCCGGGCGCCGGATGGCGAAACAGGGCTCCGGCCACCTGCGCCGCCAGATCCCGCACCGTCAATGCGACTCCCTCGGCATGCTCGGCGCCCTCCACGGCCAGAAACGCGCGGGTCAGGGCGCGCTCGATGCGATGCGCGTCGAAGGGCACCGCCTTACCGTCACGACGGATAACCCGGCAGACGTCGAAATGCACGGGCGCGGTGGCACCGCTGCAGGCGGCACCGCCCGGCACCGCTTCAAACGGTTGCCCCGGCGCCAGCGCGGGCGCCAACTCCGGCGCAGCCGTTGCCTGCGGGGGTGGGGTGTCGGTATCGATATTCATGGGCGCCTCCCGCGTCGGGCTCGTACGGATCGCGTGCCTGCGCGGCGGGCGGCGGGATAAGGGAGCGACCGCGCCCGGACGACGCGGGCGGCCGACCCCTCACCCGAGACCTGTGTCGCGAAGGCCTGGGTAGTCCACGAGCGGGGCTGCTACGGGCAACGACGCCCTTGCGGACTCCAAAGCCCGCTGTCCCGCTCGCCCTCCGCCCGGTCTTCGGACTCGGGGGCGGGTCGGACCCCAACCGGAGTGCGACGGGCCTCGATGCACGGCTTCCCACCCCTGACGGGACAGTGCCTGGAAGGCGAAATTTCGGCCCCCCGCGTGCACCTCGTTCCCCCTCACCGCTGCGCGTCAGTCCCGGAGTTGCACCGGGTTCCCATCTCGGAAAACACAACATATTGTGTCTCTGACGGAGGTGATATACAAAATATGCCCCAATCACCGGAATGTCAATCCTACTCTTCCGGGCACGCCGTGGGTTTCCGCCATGTTTGATTTCGGTTTCTGGGAACTGGTCGTCGTGCTGGTCGTGGCGCTGCTCGTCGTCGGCCCCGAACGGCTGCCGCAGGTTGCCCGTACCGCCGGACTCTGGATCGGCCGCCTGCGGTGCATGACCGAGGGGATGCGCGAGGAGATCCGGCGCGAACTGGAGGCCGAGGAGCTGAAGAAAGGTCTCCGGGACCTGAAGGACGAGAGCGGCATCGACGAGCTGGAACGGGAGATGCGCGCGACCGACGGCGAAGTACGCGACGGACTCGAGTCGGCGCAACGCGCGGTGAACCCGCCCCAGCGCTACGAGATCCTGGAGAGGGATTCGGCGGAGGACGGCGGCCCGGCGGGTGCTGCGACAGGCGATCCCCAAGGCCCGTCGCGCCCACGCGCGCGCGCCGAGGCCGCACCCCCGCCCGCGGACGCCGCCCCCGAACCCGCACCGCGACCCGCGCCCGCGCATCCGGCGGCGCACCGGGACGGAACCCATGCCGGCAAAGCCCGAGGGCGACGCGGAGAGGGGAGACGAGGAACAGCCGTTCGTCTCCCACCTGATCGAGTTGCGCAGCCGGCTGTTGCGCGGCATCGCCGCGGTGGTCGTCATCTTCATGGGTCTGTCGGTCTATGCCGACGCTGGCAGTTGTAGAGAGCGCGGGCGGAAGTTCGCGAACCGCTACGGCTTGCGGGTGTCGAGGGAGCGCTGCAGGTGTTCCCGCGCCGCCTCGTCGAGGGTCTCGCGGCGGGCGGTTTCGCGGATCCAGCGCAACTGGTGCGCATAGCGGCGGCAGGCCCCGCAGATCAACAGGTGTATGCGCAGCAGCAGCCATTGCCAGCGCGGCAGCCGGTGCTCGCATTCCTCGGACAGCAGGCGCGTGGCATCCCGGCACACAAGGCCCGGCATCGGCATGCGGTGACGCGGCGGCGGGTTCGAGGCCGGCGATGGCGCGCAACAGGGTCGTCTTGCCGGCGCCCGAGGGGCCGAACAACGCGGTCACCCCGCGCGCGGGCGCCTCGACGCGGGCATCGAGCACGAACCCGCGCCGCTCCAGGCGCACGCGACCCGAGGCGGCGGTTGATCGTGTACACCATCAACAGGACCAGGAACGAGAACGCCAGCAGGCCGGCGGAGATGAGGTCGGCGCGCGCGTACTGCAGGTCCTAGACGTGGTTGTAGACCGCGATCGAGGCGACCAGGGTGCGGTCGGGGATGCCGCCGCCGATCATCAGCACCACCCCGAACTCGCCGACGGTGTGGGCGAAGCCGAGGGTGGCCGCGGTGATGAACCCGCGCCGCGCGAGCGGCAGGGCGACGGTGAAGAAGCGGTCGAACGGGCCCGAGCGCAACGTGGCGGCCGCCTCCAGCGGGGCGCGCCCCTGGGCCTCGAAGGTCGCCTGCAGCGGTTGTACCACGAACGGCAGGGAGTAGACGACCGAGCTGGCCACCAGGCCGGCGAAGGTGAACGGCAGCGTCGAGCCGGTCAGGTGCAGCCAAGCCGCGCCCAGGGGGCTGTGCGGTCCGAGGCCGACGAACAGGTAGTATCCGAGCACCGTCGGCGGGGGCACCAGGGGCATCGTTACCAGCGCCTCGACCGCCTCCGGGGCGCCGAAGGCCAGCGTGGCCCCTGCCGTGTTGGCGAGATCCACCGAGAGCACCGTACCCTTGGGCTGACCCAGGGCGAGGCGACTGACATCGCGCACGGGAACCGGGCCGTAGATCAGGGCGCACCCGTTGCGGCGCACCACGCGATAACCTTCCGGTTCGCCCGAGCCTGCGGTGGTCCGGGGGCTTGCTACGCGCGCGGATCCGCGCGAAGAAGGCGCTGAAGCGCCGATCCCCCCGGCCGCTGCACTCGAGGTACGGCGCCTCGCCCACCCGGATCATGTCGGCTCCGGCGCCAACAGCCGCTTGAGCCCCGGCTTGGTGGCGGTGGACAACACTTTTGCCTCGCCGGTCAATCAAAATCCGCTGACCTTCGGCGCGGACCTCGTGGTGCATGCGGCCACCAAATACCTGGGCGGTCACTCCGACCTGACCGCGGGCGCCTTGATGGGTCGGAAGGATCTGCTCGCGCCGGTGTGGGGCTGGCGCAAGAACCTGGGGCAGACCATTACCCCGGAGATCGCCGCTCAACTCGCCCGCAGCCTGCGGACTCTGACGGTACGGGTGGAGCGGCAGAACCCCAGCGCCATGACGATCGCCGAGGCCATGCGCGCCCATCCCGGGATCGAGCGCGTGCTCTACCCCGGTCTCCCCGACTTTCCCGGCCACGACCTTGCCCGCCGGCAGATGACGGGGTTCGGCGGGATGTTGACCATCGAGGTCAAGGGCGGCGGCGAATCCGCCACGCGCGTGGCGGACGCACTTCAGCTTTTTGCCCTTGCCCCGTCCCTCGGCGGTACCGAGAGTCTGGTCACCCAGCCCTGTACGACCACCCACCACGGACTTGCCCCCGAAGAGCGCCGCCGCCGCGGCATCTCCGATGCCATACTGCGCCTGTCGGTGGAACTGGAGGACGCCGGCGACCTGATCGCCGATCTGCGACAGGCCCTCGGCTGATCCACGGGTGAGCGGCCCGGAATCCTCGCCCGCAGGCCGCCTTCCGGCTTCGACAGCCGCCGCGGCCGGGTTCGGTGACGAGGCGGCTGCGCGGTTGACCCTCCACGGCCGGCGGGCGTGCCGGGAGGCGGTGCGGGAGTCCCCGATGTCGCCGGAGCGCCGGAAGTGGTATCGTAATAGCTGAAGAACATACGTAAATACAATACTTTATGCTCCCATAAGGTGAACTTGGAGGCTGGCATGCCAATCGGTCCGCGGGAGATCGTCACTCCGTTCCGGCCCATCCCGCTGGAGGTCCCCGAGGGGATGAAGCCGAACGAGTTCTTCAACAGCACGGAGAACCTCAACGATCTCGCCACCAACAACGGTCTGTTGACCAACCCCGAGGGGCTGCTCCTCTATCGCAAGGCGCTGGGGCATTCGGTCGAGTTCGACACCTCCATCATCTACAACACGTCCCACACGATTCTCGACCCGCTCGGGCGGCCGGCGCGCCGCACGCAGGTCCCGGAGCAGGTCCTGCGGGTGTGGAACCGCATGAACCAGATCATCGTGGACTTTATGCTCGAGCGCTATCCGGACCCGCAGGAGCACCTGGTGCTGGCCGGGGAGGCGAGTCTTGATGCCACCTGGCCGCTGACCTCGCCGGGCGTGCCGAGCATCCGCATGCTGCACAATCATTTCATCGTGTTTCCGCTGGAGCGGCTGCGCGCGGCGAAGCTCGCGGATCCCAAGAACGCGAACCTCACCGACGGCGGCCAGCATTCGCTGTTCGAGAAATACATGCACGGGGTCTACCGCGAGTTCATCTGCAAGGCGCTGCACCTGGAGGTGCTGCGACCGATCAGCGACGAATCGGCGCGGCTCGAACTCACCGGTTATCCGCACGGTCTGCCGAGCTGGGAGATCCCCGGCGGCGCCGCGACGCTGCAGGACATCCGTTTCTGGCACGAGTACGATCTGGTCCTGAAGGGCTTCCTGGACTTCTATCGCACCTTTTTCAGTCAGGTATCCGTTCGCAACGCGCCAATGCTGCCGGACCTGTACTTCCCGGAGTCGGTGGAGAGCGTGCTGTTGTTCGACAACGATTTCCTCAAGACTGCGAAGATGGTGCGCGAGCGCTGCATCCGCGACGCCGCCTACGCCAACGCGATCCGCTGGCAGCCGGCCTTCAAGCAGCTCATCTACCGCAACGACGCCGGCAAGCTCGTGGTGACCATCAGCCAGAACTCCATCGGCAACGCCATCACCGAACTCCTTGGGGTGGTTGTGAAGCGGATTCCCGATGCGCCCGCCTACGAGCGGCACGAGCCGGCGCTGCTGGAACGGCTGCTGGAGGTGCGACGGCGGCTGATCGAGGCGGACCTCGGCGAGGGCATCGCGACGCGCCAGTGGGGGGCGGACTGAGGCCGCGCAGCGGGGGTCTTTTCCGACGACGGCGGACCATGGAGCCCCGGCGGACCAGTCGGCGTTTGCGATCCCGGACACGGCGGACCAGTCGGCGGTGTTCAGTAATGGGGATTGGCAATAAGCCGTTGAGAATAGAGAACGATTGAGAGCCCATGAGATGCCAGCCATCATGTCGATAGACGAACGTCAGGAGAAAATTATCGGTGAATTCGAGAACCTTGGGGACTCGATGGAAAAGTATCTATACCTTATCGAGTTAGGTCGGTCGGCTCCCGCTCTGGACGATGCATATAAGACCGGCAAAAATCTCATCAACGGATGTCAGGCAGAAGTGTGGTTGCGAGGGTATGAGGCGGCAGGCAGAATCCACTTCGAGGTAGATAGTCCTTCGTTGATCGTCAAGGGCATCGCGGTTCTGCTTGTCCGTGTGCTTTCCGGGGAATCCCCTGCTGCCATCCTCGACGCCGAGCTGTACTTCATCGAACGTATCGGCCTCAAGCAGCAGCTTTCGCCGACGCGCTCGAACGGACTTTTCTCCATGGTCAAGCGAATGCGCTCGATTGCTCAGGCTTGCACAGACGAAGACGCGTCCATCCCCGCGGCTGGAACCAAAAAGGAGACAAGTCGATGACACTTGAAACCGTTACCACCCAACAGGTCGCGACCTGGGCTGCAAAAGGGGGCGTCGAGTTCATTGATGTCCGCTCGCCGGATGCCTACAACGGCTGGTGCCTTGGGGGTGAGCTGCGTGGCGGGCACATCCCGGGGGCGAGGAGCTTGCCCGCGAAGTGGGCAGCCTACATCGATTGGCTCGACATTGTGCGCTCGAAGGGAATCGAGCCGGGAGCCACGGTGGTTCTGTATGGGGATGCAGACGAGGATCTCCAGACCGTCGCTCGTTTGTTCCTTCGGGCGGGTTTCAAGGATGTTCGGGTGTACCGGAATTTTACAAAGGAGTGGTCCCCGCGAGCCGAGCTGCCCATGGACCGATTGGCACGCTACGCTCATCTCGTGCCGCCCGAATGGGTTCACGCCCTACCCGCCGGTGCCGCCCCGCAGGGAAGTGATACAGGCAGGACCGTGATCTGTCACTGTCACTATGGCAACGCAGGGGACTATGAGGAAGGACACATCCCAGGCGCGATTTCTTTGGACACGCTTGCGCTCGAATCCCCCGAGACCTGGAACCGCAGGACACCGGACGAGCTGCGGGAGGCCCTGGAGGAACATGGGATCGCACATGACACGACCGTAATTCTGTACGGGCGGGACTCATCTCCCGGGCCGAACGATGCCTTCCCGGGGAAAAGCGCTGGACACTTGGCCGCGATGCGCTGTGCCTTCCTCTTGATGTATGCCGGAGTCGAGGACGTGCGGGTGCTCAACGGGGGACTGCGGTCCTGGCAGGATGCCCGGCTACCGGTCTCGAGCAAGGCTACAGTGCCCGCCCGCGTGGCTGCTTTCGGACTGAAGATCCCCGCTCATCCGGAGATCGTCCTGGACACGCCCGAAGTGAAAGAACTCCTTGCCTCGCAGGACGGCTATCTCGTCGGCATGCGGAGCCGGTCCGAGTTCGAGGGCAAGGTGAGCGGGTACAATTATATTGAGGCGAAAGGCCGGATTCCGGGAGAAATATTTGGCAACTGTGGGCGAGATGCTTACCACATGGACAACTTCCGCAACCCCGACAGCACTACCCTGGAATACCCGCAAATTGCAGCGGCGTTGAAAGCGGCCGGGATTGTTCCGGGCAAACAGGTCGTGTTCTTTTGTGGGACCGGCTGGCGAGCCAGCGAGGCTTTCTACAACACCTGGTTGATGGGATGGGAGAAAATCGCCGTCTACGATGG
>NCBI01000049.1 GCA_002255365.1 Chromatiales bacterium 21-64-14 | reverse complement strand
CATGCCGGCGAACACCTTGCCGAACAACTCGAGGCGCTCGACTTAAGCGCGGCAGAGCTTGGCCGCAGGCTTAAAGTGCCTGCGAACCGCATCACGGGAATACTCAATGGCCAGCGTGCCATTAGCGGGGATACAGCACTACGACTCGGCCATTTCTTCCATACCAGTCCGGCGTTCTGGCTGAATTTGCAGGCTATCTATGAGCTACGCCTAGCAGAACAAAAATCCGGCAGGGCGATCAAGGAGCTACCGACCTTGAACCGCCACGGCAAGAAGACACGTATGGGAAGCCAACCACGATTGGCATAAGTTATCCGTGCTTCGCCAATGTCCGGAGTTGGGCGCCGCGAGAGACCGGTCATGGCCGGGAGCGGCGGTAGGGCGCAGTTCCGCAAACCGGACACTCATTCCAACCAAGAGCCTTCTAGGTACAATCGCGTTCGGTCTCCATATTCCAACCCAGGTCACGTATGCGGCACCAGTGCTTTTGACCTCAGAAGTCATCGGCTTTCAATCAGATTTTGCACATAGCCCTAATAAAGACCAGAGCGTTGGGGCACCCCCGGTACCCACGACAGGAAATTCAGCAGGCCGGCTCGCCGCCCCGGGGCGTGTCCGGGCCGCCACGCCGGCTACTGCGGCGGCGTTTCCAGCAGCGCCTGGGCGCGTTGCAGGTCGGCTTCGGTGTCAACGCCGGGCGGGCCTGGGGCCTCAGCGGCACACGCGACGTGGATACGCCCGCCGTGCCACAGCACCCGCAGTTGTTCGAGGGTCTCCAGGCGTTCCAGCGGGCTCGGGTCCTGGGCCGCGAACGCCTTCAACGCCGCAGCGCGGTAGGCATAGATGCCCAGGTGCCGGAAATACACCGGCTCCGGCGGGAGACCGGTGCCGCTGGCGGCAAACGCATCGCGCGCCCAGGGGATGGGCGCACGGCTGAAATACAGGGCGTAACCGACCTGGTCCAATACCACCTTCACGATGTTGGGATCGAACAGCACGGCGCGGTCGGTGATCGGGGTACACAGCGTGGCAACACGGGCGTCCGCTTGGTGATCGTGCAGGTCTTCCGCCACTTGGCGGATCAGCCCGGGGGGCATCAGCGGCTCATCCCCCTGCAGGTTTACGACGATCTCCTCATCGCCCCACCCGAGTTGGGTAACGGCCTCGGCCAAGCGGTCGGTACCCGAGAGGTGACGCACGCTGGTCATGCACACCGTGCCACCCGCGGCCACCACCACATCCCGGATGCGGACGTCCTCGGTGGCCACCACCACCGCTGCGGCGCCGCTCTCCCGCGCGCGCGCCAGAACGTGCAGGATCATGGCCTGCCCCGCCAACATCCGCAACGGTTTCCCGGGCAGGCGCGTGGCCCCGTAGCGGGCCGGGATCACGACCTTGAACGCGGTCGTGCGTGGCGCGCTCACACCGTCTCGTCCGCATCCAACTCGCGCGCTTCCGGTTCCAACATCACCGGGATATCGTCACGGATCGGATACGCCAAGCGATCGGCGCGGCAGACCAGCTCATTCTGTGCCTTCTGATACACCAGCGGCCCCTTGCAAACCGGGCACACCAGGATTTCCAGCAATTTCTTGTCGATCATCCGATCCTCCCGAGTCGTGCCCGCAGCCGTTCTCCAAAGCGCGGATCCGGAACCGCCTCCACGGGCACGTACCAATGATGGCCTTGGGCGTAGCGCCTGCATTTTACCGCATCCTTCTCTGTCATCAGCACCGGGTGTTGGTCGCCGAATTCCAGGTCCTGGGCCTGGAACGGGTGGTGGTCCGGAAATGGATGGCGTTCCAGCGTCAGGCCCTCACGCTCCAGATCCGCGAAAAACCGCTCCGGATCGCCGATACCTGCCACCCCGTGGACCGCCTCCTCGCCCCGGAAGGTCTCCAGGGGACGGGTGGTTTCGTCGACCAGGTTGCGCGCGACGGCGCCCACCAGTTTCATGCCCAGCTCCTGGCCGAGGGCAACGCCGCCGTTCACCACCACGAAGTCCGCGTGCCGCATTCGGCCCACCGGCTCGCGCAGGGGCCCCGCGGGCAGGCAGCGGCCGTTGCCAAAACGGCGCACCCCGTCCACCACCACGATCTCGATATCCCGTCCCAAACGATAGTGCTGCAGCCCGTCGTCCGCCAGCACCACGTCGCAATGGGTGGAGTCCAGCAACGCCCGGGCGGCGGCGACACGGTCCGGCGCCGCCACCACCGGGCAGCCGGTACGCTGGGCCAGCAGCACCGCCTCGTCCCCCACCGCGATGGGGTCGCTGTCCGCCCGTACCTGCTGGGGCCAATGCCGGGCGCAGCCGCCATAGCCTCGCAGCACGATCCCGGGTTGGAAGCCGGCACCGCGCAACGCGTCCGCGAGCCACACCACCAGGGGGGTCTTACCGGTGCCCCCCACGGTGAGATTGCCCACCACCACCACCGGGACCGACAGCCGGTGAACGCGCGCCAGACCGCTACGGTAACACCAGCGTCGCACCGTAGTGACGCAGCGGTACACGCCGCCCACGGGCGCCAGTACCCAGGACCAGGGGGAACCACCGTACCAGAGACGCATCAGCCGGCTCACCAGTCGAATACCCGTCCCAGTAGCTCCTGCAGCACCTGGTCCGCCCGGCGCCGCTCCTCCCAGAACCGCCGGCGCCCCGCGTCGGCCCGCGCCCGATCCACCGTCGGTTGGCGCGCCAACGTCTGCCAGTGGCCCAGCACTGCCTCCGGCCCCGTCCCGGCGGGCGGCGCGTCCGGATCCCCGCGCCACGGCAGCCGATCCCGCGGTTCCGATCCCAGTATCAAAGACGCGCCAGCGGCCAGGGCCTGCCAGAGCACCGGGCGCGCCGCCGTCTCCAGGTACGCCCCGGAGCAGGAGACCGCCACCGCCGGCAGCCAGCGCGCGTCATCCACCCACACCCGGCTGCCCGCGGCGAGCGCGCTGCGATCCCAACCGCGGATAGAACGCCACTGCGGCGTGGGCAGCGGCGCCGGGATCTCTCCCGCGTCGCTGGCAAACAGGACGCCGTCGCGCGCCAGCGGCGAACGCGACCATGCGCCCGCGAACGCCTCCGGATCTGCCGCCCCATGTACCCACCACAACCGCTGCTCGCCGCCGCCGCGCACCAGACTGCCGAGGGTCGGTTCCACCTGGGCCTCGGTGAACAGCGTGGCGGGATCCGCCGCCGGCGCGAGATAGCCGGCGCAACCCGCAGCCGCCCACTGCGCCGCCGCCTCCGCATCTTTGGGATAGGCCGCCTCTACCGGGGCATCCGTGGCCGCCGGCGTGTGGTAGGCCACGACGTGCACGCCGCGTTCCGCGGCCGCACGCATCAGGCGCGCCGCGGGCGCGCAATCGACCAGGATCAGGCCCAATGGATCCAGACGCGCCAGTGCGCGCCGCACCGCCCGGGGCGCATCGCAGGGGCCGTAACCGAATCCCATCCGCTCCACGCCGGGGAGATAGCGGCGCAGCAGCGCCGGATGCTCCTCTTCAAAGGTCAGGATCAGGCGCACGTCGTGGCGGCGGTCGCGGATCGCGCCCAGCAGCTCCGCCGCCAGGCGCACCGAGGATGCCGCCGCGCCGGCCCGCAACCACACCACCCGGCCGCGCCCCGTTGGGGGCCGCAGATGGCCCCAACGGGCGTTGGCGCGGGCGTGGCGTCCGTGGGCACGGTCGCGCAACCCCTGCCACCACAAGCGCCACCCGCGACTGCCGTAGCCGTCACTGGGTCGCGGGTTCATGGAACTGCATCCGGTACAGCACCGCGTAATGGCCGTCGCGTTCCAGCAGCTCGCGGTGGGTCCCGGTCTCCACGACCACGCCGCGGTGCAGCACCACCAGGCGGTCGGCGCGTTCCACGGTGGACAACCGGTGGGCAATGACCAGGGTGGTCCGGTTGCGCAGCAGTTCCTCGAGGCCGGCCTGGATCGCGCGTTCGGCATGCGAATCCAGGGACGCGGTGGCCTCATCCAGGATCAGGATCGGGGCGTTCTTCAGCAGCGCCCGGGCGATGGCGATGCGCTGGCGCTGGCCGCCGGACAACAGCACCCCATTCTCCCCCACCGGGGTATCCAGACCATCCGGCAGCCGTTGGATGAACTCCATGGCGTTGGCGGTCTCGGCGGCGGCCTGAATCTCCCGTGCCGCGACCGGTCCGCGCCGTCCGTAGGCGATGTTGTTGGCGATGGTGTCGTTGAACAAGGTGACCTGCTGGCCCACGAGCGCGATCTGCTCGCGCAGGTCCGCCAAGCGGTAGGACCGCAGGTCCACGCCGTCGAGCAGGATCTCGCCGGCGTCGGGATCGTAGAACCGCGGCAACAAATTGACCAGCGTGGTCTTGCCACTGCCGGAGCGCCCCACGATGGCGAGCATCTCCCCCGGTGCCACCTGCACGGAAACCCCGGAGAGCACCGCACCCTTTTGGGCAGCGTAGGTGAAGGTGACATCCCGGTACGCCAGCGCACCCCGGGCCCGCGCGATCGGCCGCGCGCCCGGATCCGCCTCCGGCGCGATGTCCAGCAGTTCAAACAGGCTGAGTCCCGCCGCGATGCCCCGCTGCAGGATCCCGTTGATGGAGGTGAGCCGCTTGAGGGGTGGGAGCAACAACATCATCGCAGTGATGAAAGAGACGAAGGTCCCCACCGTGATCCGCTCCAGCATGTGCGGCAGGGTCGCCAGATAGATGATCGCCGCGAGCGCCACCGCGGCCACCAACTGGCTGAGCGGGGTGGAGACGGCATTGGTGACCACGAGCTTCATATTCGCGCGCCGGTTCGCCTCGTTGACCCGGTCAAAGCGCCGTGCCTCGTATTCCTGCGCGCCGAAGATCTTCACCTCACGCTGGCCCTCGATGGCCTCCTCCGCCACGTGGCTCACATCCTCCATGGAGTCCTGGATGCGGGTGCTGACGCGCCGCAGACGCCGGGTCAACAGCCGCACCATCACCGCCACCACCGGCCCCACCAGCAGCATGATCAGGGATAGGTGGACATTGAGATAGAACATCCACCCCAGCAGCGCCAGGATCGTCAGGCTGTCGCGGATCAGAATCGTGACCACGGTGGTGGTGGTCTGTGCCACTTGTTCCACGTGGTAGGTGAACTTCGCGAGCAACGGCCCGGATGAAACCTGGTCGTAGAACCGCGCGGGCAGTTGCAGCAGGTGGTGAAAGAGATCGCCGCGCAGATCGGTGACCACGCGCCGTCCCACCCAGCTCATGCCGTAGGTGGACAAAAATCCCGCCACCATGCGCAGCGTGAACAGCCCGATCAGCAACGGCGGGATCATGCGGATCACCGCGGGATCGCGCCGCACGAAGCTGCCGTCCAGCATCGGCTTCATGATGGCGGCAAATCCGGCGTCGGTGGAACCGTACACTGCCATCCCGAACGCCGCGATCAGGAACAGCTTCCAGTGCGGTTTGGCGTAGCGCAGCAGCCGGCGGTATACCGCAGCGCCGGTCGGCGGTCCTGCGGAGACGGGGGTCGCGCTCAATCCTGGCCCGTGGGGCGCGTGGTGGCGATGGTCAGATTGCGGATGCCAAGCTGGGCGGCCGCGTCCATCGCGGTCACCACCGCCTGGTGCGGCGTGCGGCCGTCGGCGGCGATCACCAGCGGGACCTTGGTACGCCCGGCGATGGCCTGTTTCAGGGCCTGCTTGACGGTGTCCGGCCGGTCGTTCACCAACTCCTTGCGGTTGAGAAAGAAATGGCCCTTCGCGTCGATCACGATCTCCACCGAATCCGCCTGCTCCGGCACCGGCTTGGCGGAGGCAGTGGGCAATTCCACGCGCAGCGCACTGGTATGGATAAATGTGGTGGACATGATGAAGAACAACAGCAGCATCAGCAGCACGTCGATCATCGACGTGAGATTGATCTCCGGGTCCTCATGTCCGCGCCGCCGGCCCAGGTTCATCGCTCATCCCCCTCGGTTCCGTCCCGCTCCCGCATACCCTGCAAGACCTCCACCAGCTTGATCGCCTCCTGCTCCATCTCGATCACCAGCTCATCCACCCGGCCGCGGAGATAGCGGTAGAACATGAGGCTCGGGATCGCCACCGAGAGCCCCGCCACGGTAGTGATCAGGGCCTCGGCGATGCCCCCGGACAGGACGTTCGGATTCCCCACGCCGGTGACGCGGATGGTGTCAAATACCTTCATGATGCCCACCACCGTTCCGAGCAGGCCGAGCAGCGGCGAGATCACCGAGATGGTCCCCAGGGAATTGAGGTAGCGTTCCAGCTCATGGATCACATGGCGACCGGTGTCCTCGATGGTCTCCCGGATCACCTCGCGCGAGTGATGCCGATTGACGAGGCCCGCCGCGAGCACCCGCCCGAGCGGCGAGCTGGTGCGCAGCAAATTGATATGGGCGTTGTCCAACTGCTTGTTCTTGGACCAGTGCCAGACCTGCGCCACCAGGTGCCGGGGGACCACCTTGCTCTTGCGCAGCGTCCAGAGCCGTTCGCCGATGATCGCCAGGGCCACGACGGACGCGGCGATGAGGGGGACCATCAACCAGCCCCCGGACTTAACGAGTTCGAACAAGGTGCGGTTCCTTCGTCGGTGAGCGCGGTCCATGGGGATCCGGGAAGATCTGGGTCCGGTCCGGTCCGCGCCGCGCTCCGGGTCCGGACCGGTGGTGTACGCAGTTTACTGGTTCCGCAGTCGCTTCGGAACCCGCCCCGCCGCCGCGCCCGGCCCGGGCGGTAACGGGTCCGCCGGCCTCCAGTGCCAGTAGTGCTGTTCCTGGCGCCGGTAAGCGGCCCATCGGCTCCCCCGGTGCGCGTCCAGGTCCACGGTGATCGCGCCCTCTCGCACCGAATCCAGGAGCGCGATCCCCACGGCGCGGTAACGCGCCACCACCGCGCGGTTGGGCAGACGGAAGCGGTTGCGGTAGCCGACCGGGATCAGTGCGTGACCGGGCCGCACCGCTTTCAGAAACCGGCGCGTGGAAGAAGTGCGGCTCCCATGGTGCGGCACCGTCATCCATTCCGCGCGGAGCGCGCGCGCGGCTTCGTTCACCAGTGCGCGCTCCGCTGGCGCCTCGATATCCCCGGTGATCAGCAGCGCACCGGCGCCGTTGGACACCCGCAACACACACGAGGCGTTGTTGCCCCGAAACCGGTGCCCGGCGCCGGGATGCAGCACCTCGAACGCCACGCCGTCCCATTCCCAGTGCTGCCCGCGCCGACACCGGCCGGCCGCTGCCGGGATCCGTTCCGGCACGCTGCTCAGGATATCAGTCACCGGGATCTGTTCGAGCAGGGAGGCGACGCCGCCGATGTGGTCGTTGTCGCCGTGGCTCACCACCAGGCGGTCCACCCGACCCACCCCTTGGCTGCGCAAATACGGCACCACCACCGCGGCCCCGGTATCGAAGCCCGGGCCCAGGCGCGGTCCGGTGTCAAACACCAGGGCATGACGGTGGGTGCGCACCACGACCGCCAAGCCCTGCCCCACGTCCAGCAAGGTAAAGCGGACCGCCCCCGGCTCCGGTGCCGGCACGCCACCGCTCAATAGGGGCAGCAGATACACCGCACCGAGCCAGCGCCCAGGCCATCCCCGCGGGGCCAGCAACAGCGCCGTGCCGAGCACCGCCAACCCCCAGGTCCACGCCGGTGGGGATGCCAATATCCAGTGGCCCCCGGGGATCTGCGCCAACCAGGTCAGCACCGGCCACAACCCTTCGAGGGCCTGCTCCGCCCAGCGCAGCAGGGTAGTGCCGAGCGCCGGGCTCAGCCCGAGCAGCGCGCTGCCGGTGAGCGTCAGCGGCACCACCACGAAACCCACCCACGGCACCGCCACCAGATTGGCGAGCGGCGCGAGCAGTCCGACCGGAAACGCCCCGATCACCAGCAACGGGAGCAGGCCGACCCCGACGCGCAGCTGGAGCCCGGCCCAGGCGAGGCGCGAGCGTGTCCCGCGCAAGCGCCCGCTGGCACCGTACAGGATCACCGCCACCGCACCGAACGACAGCCAGAACCCCGCCGAACACACCGCGGTCGGCTCCGCCACCAGGACCACCAGCAAGGCCAGGCACAGCGAGCGCCCCGGGGCCAGGGTGCGGCTGCGCCACAGGCTGCCCATGGCCACCGCCACCATGATGAGCGCGCGGCGGGTGGGCAGCGAGAGCCCCGCCAACAGCGCATAGACCAACGCCGCGGCCAACGCCCCGAGGGCAGCCACGCGCGGCGCGGCACAGTAGCGCACCGTGCTGCCCGGCCACGCCCACAGCCGGCCCACCAAGAAGAACGCGAGGCCCGCCACCAGGCCGATGTGCAGACCGGAGATCGCCACCAGATGGCTGGTGCCGGTGGCGCTGAGGATCGACCACTGCTCCCGGCTAATCCCCTGCCGGTCACCTACCGCCAGCGCACGGATCACCCCGGCCAGCGGGCGCGCACCCAACGCGGCATCGATGCGGGCCGCCAGCGTCGCGCGCATCCGGTCGAGCGTCCAATGGCGCCCGCTGCGATGGTTACCGGGATCGGGGCGCACGTAACCGGTGGCGCGCACCCCGCGCCGGAACAACCAGCCCTCGTAGTCGAACCCCCCGGGATTGCGGTACCCGTGCGGGCGTTTGAGCCGCACGGTCAGTTGCCAGCAGTCCCCCGCGTGCACCGCTTGGCGCGTGTGATACCAGCTCAGCCGGATGCGCTTGGGCAGCGTGGTCGCCCCGGCCGCCCCGGCCCGGCGCAGGTCCCGGAGCACGAAGCGCACGCTGCGCTCGCGCCGCTCGGGGATTCCGGTTACGCAGCCAGTCAGCGCCAGATCACGCCCTTCCAGCGCCGGATCGAGACCCGGGTACAGCAGCCACGCGCCGTAGAGCGCCGCCCACAGGAAACCGGTCAGCGCAGTGGCGGGCAGCCGCCATCGGCCACGCCGCAACATCCACGGCAACAGGAACGGAATGAGCAGGGCCCAGGACGGGTGCGGCAGCGTGGCCCGCTGCTGCAAGGCCAGCACACCCAACAGGAAGGCAATGGTTCCCGCGTACACGTGCGCCACTCCCTGGCCCCGTGAAACCCGCTGACAAGCGGCGCCGTCCTGGCGCCGTCACTCCCGTACAACTTCTAGAATAAAGCTTATGTTAGCTATTCAGTCTATTGTTTTACCATTGTTTCTTCGAGTAACAACCCGTCTTCCAAACGATAGATCCGATCCATCCGCTCCGCCAGCCCGTGATCATGCGTCACCACCACCAGGCTGGTACCGAAACCCTCGTTCAGCTCCAACATCGTGTCGATCAGCCGTCCCGCGGTGCGCTGGTCCAGATTCCCGGTGGGCTCATCCGCCAACACGCAGCGCGGCTCGGTCACCAGGGCGCGCGCCACCGCGGCGCGCTGGCGCTCCCCGCCCGACAACTCCCCCGGCTTGTGCTCCAAGCGATCCGCCAGGCCCACCCGCTCCAGCACCGCTCGGGCACGACGCGCCGCCTCCGCGGGTGCGAGCCGGCGCAGCATCAGCGGCATGGCCACGTTCTCCAGCGCGGTGAACTCCGGCAGCAGATGGTGGAACTGATACACGAACCCCAGGGCCTGATTGCGCAACCGGCTGCGCGCCGCGTCCCGGAGCGCGTTCATGCGCTGACCGGTGACCCGCACCTCCCCGCGCGAGGGCCGCTCCAGCCCCCCGAGCAGATGCAGCAGCGTGCTCTTGCCGGCGCCCGAGGTCCCGACGATGGCGATGCGCTCACCGGCACCCACGGTCAGGTTGACCTCGCGCAGCACCTCCACGTTGAGCGCCCCTTCCTTGAAGGTCATGGCGAGGCCCTGGCATTCCACCACCGCCTCACTCATAGCGCAGCGCCTCCGCGGGCTGGGTGCGCGAGGCGCGCCAGGCCGGATACAACGTGGCGAGCACCGATAACCCAAAGGCCATGGTGCAGATGTGCAGCACGTCGTTCCAGTGCAGGTCCGACGGAAAACCGCTGATCAGATACACCTGCTCCGGGATGAACTGCACGTGGAACAGCCGCTCGATGAACGGCACCACGGTCCCCACATTGAGCGCCAGCGAGACGCCCCCGATCAGCCCCACCAGCGTGCCGATGGCGCCGATCACCGTGCCCTGAATGATGAAGATCGTCATGATCCCGCGCGGGGTCGCCCCCAACGTGCGCAGGATCGCGATATCCGCCTCCTTGTCGGTGACTACCATCACCAGGGTCGATACGATATTGAAGGCGGCCACCGCCACGATCAGCGCCAGGATCACGAACATGGCGGTCTTCTCGGTCTGCACCGCGCGGAAGTAATTCACATGCTGCTGGGTCCAGTTCTCCACCACATCGGTGATCGGCAGCTTGGCGGACAACTCGTGCGCCACCTGGGGCGCCAGCATCAGGTTATCGAGCTTCAGGCGCACGCCGGTCACCGTGCCCTGAGTGCCGAACAGCCGCTCCGCATCCTGGAGGTTGATCAGCGCCACCCCGCGGTCGTATTCATACATATCCAGATTGAAGATGCCCACCACCGTGAAGCGTTTCAGGCGCGGCAGGATCCCGGCCGGGGTCACGATCGCCTGCGGCGTCACCACCGTGACCTTATCCCCGGTGTCCACTCCCAGAGCCAGGGCCAGCTTGCTGCCGAGGATGATGCCGAAATCCCCGGGCTTCAGATCCGACAGGTGGCCGGACACCATCTTGCTGCCCACCGAATCCACCTGCGGCTCCAGGCTTGGCGCGACCCCGCGCACGAACGCCCCGCTCACCAGCGAGCCGTCGGCGAGCATCGCCTGCCCTTCCACATAGGGGGCGGCGCCGATCACATGGGGAAAGCCCTTGACCTCCTTCAAGACCGATTCCCAGTTCTCGAGCCGGCCGTAGGCGCTGGTGATGGTGACATGGGCCGCCATCGACAGAATGCGCTCGCGCACCTCCTTCTGGAAACCGTTCATCACCGAGAGCACGGTAATCAGCGCCGTGATCCCCAGCGCCATGCCGAGCATGGAGGTCATGGAGATAAACGAGATGAAATGATTGCGGCGCCGCGCGCGGGTATAGCGCAGGCCGATAAAGAGTTCCAGGGGTCTGAACATGGGGCGCCATTAGACCATAAAGCCGGGCCCGGTTCGACTGAACCCGGCGGCCGTGCGGGCGCCCTGCCCTGCCGCAGCCGCGGGCACCTCGATGCCCCCGCCAGGGCGTGCCAGCCCCACCCCGATCCGACCCGGCTACCGGGGGCCGCTACGCCCGCCCCGCCCGGTTCACCTGGATGACGCTTCCCGTGAAACAAGCTGAAATGCCAGGTTCATGGCAGGCACGCCTGTTCCGTGCGCTCCTGGTAGCGCCACCCCCTGCACATTTTGGAGGCAGCCCAGCGACCCATCCCGTCCCGCCGTCCCACCCGCTGACTCCGCCATGTGTAATCGTCCCTGACGCCAGGCCCCGCTCGCCTGCGGTACCCAACCTGCCCGTTACTGGTTTTGTCTCCAGCACCGCAAGGTTTGATAATATCGGGCTTCACGCGACGTCTTATTCTTTTGTTTTCCCGACCCTTTCTGATGCGCCCTGTCACCGATATCACGATACCGGTCAAACCACCGCCCAAAAGATTTACCCGGCACCATTGCCGCCTATCCGCGGGACATTCGCTTGCCGATCCGATATATTTCCATGAGAATTTAGTGGGTTGCTCCTGAGCCGGAACCCGGGGGGCGGAGTTATCTGGCAATTGGGTCGGTCATTAGTCGTTAGATGTCATTCAGGCACCTGTAATGGACGACACAACCAGCGAATCGTTTGAGAGACAGACTGCCGCTCTGTACCAGGCGGTTGGCCGCTTTGCAGTTGAGTTCGAGCACGTTTGTTTTGCTATGCGGCACATAGCGATGAATCTGCTCCATGCGCAAGGGCTGAAGAATTCGAAGGTATTAAACATCATCTTCGCCGAGCTCACAGCCGAGCCGCTTCGCAGCCTGACAGCCGCCCTCATCGCAGAAACATGCCAACTATCAAGTCAGGACGAGAAAATTGTGTCGAAGGTTTTGGCAGATGTTCAAACATTGACGCGAGATCGAAATGACGTGCTGCATAGTACATGGTTTATTGGGTGGTACGGCACAGAAACGGGGGACTTTGGACAGGCGCCCGGAATTAAGCCAAAGAGAAGTAAGAAGGGAGATGCGTCATTAGACCGGACGTGGCGGATCGACGAGTTCGATGTCCTGACAAAGAGAGCTACGTCATTGTCAGATCATTTGCGCAGAATTAACGCGTGCTTGGCCGGTGGTTTCAAACGGAATTTCCACTTCAATAGTGCAGGAGTCTTAATCGCAGAGGGCCAGCCGTACAAATGACATCTAACCACAGGTTCCATCCGACGACCTCGCCTTCGCTTCGCTCATACAAGGTCGCGGCTGAACCTGAACGTTAGCTTTCAGGGAGAATGGATCGTGGCAACGAAGAAGACGTCGAGCACTCGAAAAAGCAAGCCGGAGCCAGAAGCTACGGCGCCGCGGACTTACCTAAAGCAGTCCGACGTTCCAGCGGCTTCGCTGGACGAAGCATTGCGTGTACCAGCGGCAATTCTGGAGCACTATGCAGGAAAGCCAACATCTCCGCTTTATTTCGCGAAAGCTCTGAACGTTGATCCAAAGGGTTCGCAGCTGAAGGTTTTAACGGGCGCAGCCATAGCTTTTGGTCTCATTGAAGGTGGGGCGCAGGCTGCCAATATCACGATAACTGATCTTTCTAGAACAATCCTTCGACCAAAATCAGAAGACGCTGATATTTCTGGGAAGCGGGAGGCGATTTTGAAGCCGCGAGTTTTTGGAGAATTTCTCCGGAACTACGACGGCCACCCATTCCCACGCGAGGACATCGCGCTGAATGTTCTTGAGGACATGGGGGTTCCGCGTGGAAAGGCTACAGATGTTTTGCTTCGAATAGATGAAAGTGCTAGGTCGGTCGGCTACATTGAGGAAATAAGGAACAAGCCATATGTAAGCCTCCAAGGTGCAGGCAATTCGGTCGTCGCAACGCCTGCCGCCAAAGACGATGAAAGCGGCGCTGCAGAAGACCCTTCGACTTTGCCGGAACCTGCCAAGCCGCGACAGCCCCAGCCACCCGCTCCAAGCGGAGGAAGAAGCACTCTCGCCGCTGCAATCGTAGATGACCAAAGGCGAAAGCGCGTATTCATAACTCACGGAAAGAATCGCGAACTGGTAGATCCAGTAAAAAAACTACTTGAGTACGGTGAGCTGGAACCCGTTATATCGGTGGAGCGGCAATCAGTTTCAAAGCCAGTGCCTGAAAAGGTTATGGATGATATGAGAAGCTGCGGAGCAGCAATCATTCATGTTGATGCTGATCGCACTATAACTGACGGCGAATCAACTGAGCATGTTCTTCTCAACCCCAACGTGCTGATAGAAATCGGCGCAGCAATGGCGTTCTATGGGCGGCGTTTCATTCTCTTGGTTCGTGATGGCGTAAAGCTCCCATCAAATCTTCAAGGTCTCTACGAGGTTAGGTATAGCGGGGACATATTGGATGCGGGTGCAACAATAAAACTTCTCGAAGCAATCAAAGATATAAAAAACTACTCGCTTCCCAATCAACCGCAGGAAGATGAAAGCTAACCATCACTTCCAGCCGACGTATTTGCCGCCGCTTCGCGCCGTCAAATCCGCGGCTGAAGTGGAGCGTTGAGCCTGTAGGAAAACCGCATTTCGACCTATAATTACCGGAGTGGGCGGAATCCGATCGATGACGGGGGCCGGTTAGTGGTCAAAGGGGGCTAGGAGATGGCTCCGTTACAAGGATTACTGCTACGAGCAGACGAAGATGATTCCCATCGCCTTCAAGGACCAGATTCTCCCCGGCACCTTCGAATATACCCTCAGCCATCTGGTCGACCACGAACTGGACCTGTCGAACGATCCGGCGCTGCTGCTGAAGATTGTGGTGTACGCGTATTCCCGAGGGATCGTGTCCAGCCGTCATATTGAGCGTTCCTGCCGTGAGAATGTCATTTTCATGGCGCTATCGGCCGATACCCAGCCCCATTTCACCACGATTGCCGATTTCGTCAGCCGGATGGAGGTAGAGATCGTCGGTCTGTTTCGCAACGTGCTGCTGATCTGCGACGCGCAGGGACTGATCGGGCGCGAGATGTTCGCCATCGACGGCTGCAAGCTGCCGTCCAACGCGAGCAAGGAATGGAGCGGCACCAAGGCGGAGCTCGCGCAGAAGAAGGTCAAGCTGGAGCGGGCGATCCGGCGCATGCTCAAAGTCCACCGGGAACGCGACCAGCGCGAGGTCCACGCCGAGGTGGTAACGCAGGAGCAGCAGTACATCGACACCCTCAAGCGCCAGGTGAAGAAGCTCAAGGCTTGGCTCGATCAGCGCGACGACAAGCCCGGCAAGACGGGCAAGCCGCGCAAGAGCAACGTCACCGACAATGACAGTGCCAAGATGAAGACCAGCCACGGGGTGATCCAGGGCTATGACGGGGTGGCGGCGGTGGATGACAAGCACCAGGTCATTGTCCACGGCGAGGGCCAACGTGTACCGCCGGGCCAAGGTCACCGCCGACAGCGGCTTTCACACCGAGTGCAACGCGGAGTACCTCTACAGCCGCCATATCGATGGGTACTTGGCGGACAACCGTATGCGCCGACGCGATCCGCGTTTCCAGGATGTCGACAAATACAAGGCCCGCTATCGGGAAGAGAAGCGCCAGTGGGAGGGTCGCAGCGACCGGTTTACCAATAAAGACTTCCGTTACGATCCCGAGCGCCACACCTGCATTTGTCCGGCGGGGAAGTCACTCTACAGCAGTGGCTCCAACGTCGTGATCAACGGCTATGCGGCGGTTAAATTTAAGGGGCCCAAGTCCGCGTGCCGGCCCTGTCACCTGCGCAGCCGGTGCCTCAGACATCCCGAGCGCACCGAGGTGCGCCAAGTAGCCTTCTTCAGTGGCGAGACCCGCAAGCCCGAGACCTTCACCCAGGCGATGAAGCGCACGGACAAGCGACGGGGACAGATTTATTTGGCACCGCCAAAAAAATCTGTCCCCGTCGCTTTGTAGGCGGTCGCCAAAGAAATCGGCTCCCTTTGGCGTGATCTGAACCGGCCTCTACTCGACAGCGGTCCTTCCGATTCCGTATCTCACCGCGCGGGTGGGCAGGTACCAGAGGGCGCCATCCAGGATCATCAGGAAGCCGGCGCCTACGAGGACGTAGTCGAGGTAGCTGTAGGGGCCGGTGCCGAGGACCTGCTTCATGACGAAGCCGAGAGCCATGAAGGAAATGCCCGTGTGCAGGAAGGAAAGGCCGGTGCGCGCCCGCGCGTAGAGGGTACGGTGGCTGGCGGCGATGGTCCGCTGCGCGGCGAGCATGGTGCGCTCCCGCGCGAGGTAGGTGCGCTCCTTGCTGGCGGGCACCGGCGGGATGTAGGAGCAGTAGTCGGGGATGGACGCCGCCAGGCGCGCCAGCATGCTCTTGTCCTTTGGCTTGGCGAGCACGTCTTCGAGATGATAGCGGTCGGTGAAGCGGATGGCCTCGGCGGTGACGTTCACAATGGCATGGCGCCAGGGCGCTCTCATCCACCGGCGGCGTATCTTGAGATAGTCGTAGAGCCCCGCGGCGGCCAGGGCGATCCCCACGACGAGGATGGCGATGTGATGGGGCCTGAGGACGTTCTCGTGGTAGCGCGTGAGGGCGTTCGACAAGGCCACCATCGCCAGGCCCCAGCGCAACGCCTTCATGGACGTCCGCGCCCGGGCGTGCTCGGTGCGGTGGCAGGCGAGGCGCGTGCGCCATAGCGCCATGTTGTTGCGCCACTGGGCGAGCCCGGTGCGTTCGATGCCGATCAGCAGCTTCGCCTCGGCGTGCAGATAGTCCTGGATGTACCAGCGCAGGTCCTCGGCGAGGGCGACGCGGAACTCGTATTGGGCCGCCGGGACGCACCGCATCACCTCCGCCTTCATCGTCTCGCTGTGCGGGTCGGCGGCCGCGATGACCGAGGTATCGCCGAGCATCATGACCGGGAACCACTTGCCGGTCCGGAGCATGTCACGGTCGAGGCCGGCGAACAGGCGCGTGGAAACCGGTATGCGCTCGTCGTACTGCATGAAGCGACAGCCGAAATGCCGGGCGAGTGCCGTCAGGAGTGCGCAGCGCGGGACGCGGAGGTCCCTCAGCAGCACCCTTTCCAGCTCGACGCCGCGGGCGTCGGCGCTCGCGCGCGCGGCGGTAAGCTGCTGCATCGAGAGGACGCCGTCCTCCACGAGAGCAAGGTAGGGGGTCGATTCAGTTGTCATGGCGGAAGGAGAGCCGTTCCCAGGATGCGGTCGGCTCGCTGTAGTCGGGGTGGACGATCTCGAAGTCTCCCGCGCAGAAGGGCGAGCGCCGCTTGATCCGTTCCGCCGGCAGGGCCCAGCGCAGGCCGTCGCCGATCAGGTACAGGCCGACGACGACGAGCAGGACGTCGAACGCCGCCCAGAGCGCGTTCCCGGCGCCGAAATAGACGAACAGGCCGGCGCCCACGGCCATGATGCTGAAGCCGGTCCGGATGAAGGCGCTTCCGGTGCGCGAGCGCGCCAGCAGGGTCCGCAACATCGACATCGCGTTGCGCTGGTCGGCGAGCACGGTACGCTCCAGCGCAAGGCCCGTGGTGGCCCACACTCCGGGTTGCGCCTGCGGGGACGCGGCCTCGGCCGACTGGCCCCGGTTCAGCGTCGTGTAGAGGCACAAGGAAGGGAAGATGAGATCCCAGGGACCCTTCTTCCCGCTCGCCTTGGCGATGGTTTCGCGGCCGATTTCGGCCGCCTTTCTGCCCGGCAGGTACCAATAGAATCCTTCCGCCAGCATGATCGTGCCCGCGGCGATCAGCGCCCAGTCGAACACCGACCACAGGCCCGGATCGAACTGGCGCAGGAAGCCGATACCGATGCCGACGAAGCTGACGCCGGTACGGCCGAAGGCGAGGCCGGTCCGCGCCTTGGCCATCATCGTCCGCAGGTAGGCCTGCACCGTTCGCTCTTCGGCGATATTGAGGCGGTCGTTGGCCAGGAAGCGCCGTCGTTCGACCGGCGAAAGCGAGTCCCAGTCCTGCCGCAACGCCGCTGCGCCCTCCACCACCGCGCTGCGCCCGAAGTTCATCTCCCCGCCGGGATCGGAGACCTCCAGCGAGGAAAACCCCTCTGGCACCTCGTAGAGCGGGTAGGGCTTGATCTCCCGCGTTTCGCCCCGCGCCGGCAGGTACCAGAACAGGCCGTCGGCGATGGCGGCGACTCCCAGGATCAACAGCGGAATCTCCACCGCCAGCAGACCCCCGGCACCGAACAGCCGCAGAAACACCACGGCGATACTCACGCAGGCGAGTCCGGTACGAGTGAGCGCGAGTCCGGTGCGGCTCCTCGCCAACTGCGTCCTCTGGACGCTGTAGCGGGTCCGGACGATGGCGAGATAGGCCCGCGCCTTGGCCAGCGGCGTCCTCCCCGCCGAGGCGGGACAACCCGCATTCACGTCCCAACTGTTCTCGATGAGCCGCACGAGGTCGGGGCGCGTGGCGACGCGGAAACCGATCTCGTCGACGCCGAGGGTCTCGCGGATGCACCGGTTCAACTCGGGGTCGTCGGGATCGCAGGCGATGACCTCCGCGCGGTCGCCGCGGACCGACAGCGGCATCCACAGTTCGGACCTCAGCGTGTCCAGGTCCAGGCGTCGCAGGAGGTCCCGTGGTACCGTCAGATCCTCGTCGTATTCGACCGCCGGACAGCGGTACCGCCCGGAGAGGCGGGCGAGGATTTCATGTTTGGGAGAGTCCGGATCGCGGGTCGGCGCTTCCGGGCGAGGGCCCCCGGGGGCGGCGGCCGGCCCAATGTGATGTTCGCGCTCGCGGGTCATGAAAACCAGGAATCAAGTGAACGAAAGAGGGTCAGTTTCTGTCCTTTCCACTCGCCTCCCGGCGAACGATCCGACCGATGCGCTGAGCCCGGTATTCCGAAGTGCCGTCGATCCCCTAGCGGACCACCGGCCCCGGGGCCAGCCGCCCCGTCTCCCCTTATGGCGCTCGGGTGGCCGACGGTGGATGTTATCAGCTCACGGGGGCACTGGCGAGTTTCGGGTCGGCGCCGGGACGGATTTTGCGCGCCGGTCGGGCGCGCGCAGAGCGGTGACGGCCGGCTTGGGCAGAAAGAGGGGCGGGTTGGCCAGGGCGCCGTCGAGGCTGACGCCCCAGTGGAGGTTGGGGCCGGTGACGCGGCCAGTACGCCCGACCCGCCCGATGATCTGCCCATCCTTGACGCGCTGATCCCGATGGACGTCGACGCGGCTGAGGTGGCAGTACATGGTGACCAGTCGCGGCCGTGATCAATGAACACGGTCTTGCCGTTGAAGTAGTAGTCGCCGGTATCGAGTACGGTCCCTCCGACGGGGGCGCGGATGGGGGTGCCTGCGGGGGCGGCGATGTCGATGCCGCTGTGGGGCTTGCGCGGCTTGCCGTTGAGGATGCGGCGCGCGCCGAAGGGGCTGTGAGCACGCCCTTGAGCGGCGTGCTAAACGCCACGTCGACGTGCAGCGCCGGGCTCCAGTGGCGCAGGTCGGTGTGGATGCGGGTCAGTTCGCGGTCGATGCGCTGGAGTTGCTTCGGAGTGGGCGTCACCACCTGCCGGTTCTTTAGGGTGATGCGCTGGGTCGGGTAGTGGTGCGGGCGGATGCGAATTAAAGGGGTCGGTGACAAATGGCGCTTACTTAAGCTTAACCGACGGATATGCATAAACAAAACGACCGTCCTGGCGAGTAGGATGGTAATCGCTAAACCACCACCCATCATCCGAAAGGACGGCCGTTATGAATCGTACTCACCCTGGCGGCCAAGCTGCAACATAAGCGTTTGCATCAGCACGTCCGCAACAGTGATGCATTCACCTTTTTTAATCTGCTCACCGGCCCCGAGTTGTTCGAGACCGTGGAGTCCGTGTTGCCGGCTCATCGCAAACGGGTGTTCCCGCCGACGGTTTCTCCAACAAACCCATCTCCCTTTGACTGCACCCCCGCAGACAGACGGAAGGGCGGCCGGCCGCATAACGCGCCCGGCCGCCCGTTCCCTTACCTTATTACGATGACGATCCGTCGCCGTGGCCGTGGCCAGCCTCCGGAACGCCGAGGGAGTCGAGTGGGAACGCCATCACCCAACCCCACGAATTGCCTACGTACAACGTATTACCCACCACTGACGGTCCGTTGCTCTTGAAATTCCCGCCCACCGGGAGCGTGTTGAGAATACTCCCAGTCTGCTCATCGAGGGTGAACAAGTCCGGCCCTGCCGGCTGAACCACCACACCTCGGACGATGACCCCAGGCGCCTTGGACTGCTCGCCGAGCGGCGTGGACCACAGTTGCTGGCCGGTGGCCGGATTCAGAGCGACTTCGCTCTTCGAGACCGGGTCGGCGAAGACCACATGCCCACTGTCCATGAAGGGCGTCGCTGCGGTGTAGCCGTAGGGAATCGGCCCCGTGCCGAGCGGCGCTGTCCACACCACGCTACCGTCGCTGGCATTAATCGCTATGGCCTCATCCGTGACGGTCTTGGTGGTGGTATCCGCGTTGACCAACAACGAAGTGATAATCAATCCGTCGCGCTGGTCGACGGCCGACGAGGAGGCCGCAAAGCCCGTAGCGTACGACGTCAGGTTTGGCGGAAGCGAACTGAGCTTCCAGTAGACGGTGTCGTCGTCGAGATTGATGGCATAAAACGCCGTCGGGTTTGCGGTTCCGACCACCATCAGCGGCGGGCCGGATCTTCCTTGGACGATATTGGCGGAGTCGATCGCATTCAGTCCGCCAATGCTCAGGGTCGAATTTCCATTTGTATCCTCGAACGGAGCGACGTCCTGACCGGTATCGGCATTGATACCCCATACGTCTCCGCCGCCGTCTGCCCAGTAGAGATTTCCCTGGTAGTACAGCGGTGTCATCATGTCCGTCGCTTTTGTGTAAAATGTCCACTTCTCCTTCCCGGTCATCGGATCCAGCCCGTGGAGGTTTTGGAAGCTTGCACCGACGTGCGTGAGTTGGCCTTTGCTGAATGCCACGGTACCGGAGAAGTTGAACCACGGATCCCCGCTCGAGACGATTACCGTGTTAGGCGTTACCAGGGGCTGCCCGTAGTCCGCGTTGATCGTACAGAAACTCCACGCGAGCTTGCCCGTGGCGGCGTTGAGCGCGTTGACCGTGTAGCGATCGCTCCCTGCATAGATCAGTCCATTTGCTGGGCTGACCCCGGTTCCTGCGCCGAACGCCAAGCTCGTCATCTCCGTTGCCTGCTCGGCGCCGAAGATGTCTGCATCTCTCGGCGATGCGGCGAGGCCGAGCGCCTCGTTCAGCGGAGTCTGCCAAGAATAACTTACGGCCTGCCCCCGCTGGACCACGGCGTTGTGCTGCTGCCCGCCCGCGTAGGCCAGCCATGTGCGCGGAAAGCCCGCGGCCTGGCTCCCTGTCGGCAACGCGGTGGGGTCCGAGTAGCACGGCGGGTTGGCAGGCACCATCGCGCTGGCCGCCACGCCGAAATTGCCGGTGCCGCTGAGCGCGGCCGTCGGTCCAACGCCGGGACCGGGCCCCGGGTGAGTGGTGACGTAACTGGCCGGCACCGCGAACGCCCACCCCGAGATCGCGCCGAGGTACATCTCGTCGCCTACGATGACGGGTGAGGTGATGCCCCAAACGCCGAAGTAGCCGGGATCGATAAAGTCATTCAGGACCGCCCCGGTGTTGGGGTCGAATGTCCAGATGTGCAGTCCCTCGGCCTCGATGATCTTGCCGTTCCAATACGCGGCGCCTCCACGCGGCTGATGGACGGTCCCCGGCAAGTCCCTCGAACTCTGGAGCTTGGTGACCCACCGCAGCGCGCCCGTCTCTTCGTCGTAGGATTGGTAGGTCTGGGTGAGCAGATCACCTACGTACAGGTTGCCTCCGTGCACCATGGGCACGCTGCCCTTGAACGCGACCGGAACGAAGCCGCTGGGGCCGCTACCGGCGAGCGCCTTCCAGACCAGCGCACCGGTATTCGCGTTCACTGCGAGGACAGCAATGTTGAGCTGCTGATTGGTCGACGTTCCCGTATTGACGAGGGCGTCGGTCAGCACAAGGCCGCGTTCCTGGTCAACGACTACGGGCACATCCCCCAACCCGGTATTGATGCCCTTGGCCACGTTGTACGTCCAAGCGAGCGAAGGGTTCTGTGGATCGGTCTCGTTGACCGCAACCATGTTATCGCCGGCTGAAGAGCCGATGTTCGCATCCTGCGTACCGTAGACCACGAAGAGCTGCCCGCCGGGCGTCACGTAGTAGTTGGTGGATGACATGCTCGAGAAACCGAACAACGGATTGCTGAATGCCGACTCCAGAGTTCCGGTGGCGGCGTTCAGCGCGTACAGGTGCCCGTCACCCGTGTTGAAGAACAGCGATCCGTTATAGTAGACGGGGGTGGGCATGGCCTCGCCCTTGGTGTCAAAACGCCAGAGCCGCTTTCCGGTAATCCCGTCGATTGCGTATACGGCCGAAAAATTGGCGCCACGCGTGGTCGGCGTCGGGGGGCTGACCTTGTTTCCGTAGTCGAGCGCCGTCTGGATCGTGAAGCCGACATCCCCGGCCGCCACGAACACGATTGGATGGCCGTTGATCGATTCGACCAGCGAGTCGCCCATATCCGCGTTGACGGTCGTGGCTTTCCAGATCGGGATTCCCGTGGCCGCATCCACGGCGAATAGCTCGTTGGCGCTTTCCTGGACGTAGACGATTCCGTCGACCACGGAAACGCCCGTCACGTTGCCGAGCCACTGCGCCACCTCGGCGCCCCAGCCCTCACCGCCGTTGGTGCCGTATCGTTTTACCCCCCGCGCCAGGCGTAGGAACTCATCGCCAGTCAGCGGGGACGCCCAGGCCGCACCCGGTGAAAGGAAAGGGGGGGCGCCGGAGCCAACGCTGAACACGGCGTTATGCGATTGGTCGTATTTCAATTGCGACCAGTGATCGGGGAAGAAACTCGCGTAGGCCTGGTCTGTCGGCGGGGCAAAAAACAAACTCGGTAGCATTGCTCCCGTCTGGGCCTGTTGCGTCCCGCAGGCCAGGACATCGCCCCCGCAACTGGCCTGGAATTGATTCCAACTCACGGTCGGGGAGGTCCCGGGGGGTGCCATCCCTCCACCTGCTTTGGGAAGTTCGAGTTCCGAGTGAGCCTGTGCGAGGGCCGGAGCGACTCCGACCAAGGCCGCCAGAAGGAACATGGCCACCATGAACGGTGCGCTTGAAACCAACCTTGCCCGGACCCACAGCCGCGCCCAGACGTTCTGCCGGGCCCTTGATTGCGCACCCCATCGATCTGGGGGTGCCGTCCGCTGCGCTTGGGCGTTGCGCCAATGCGCGAATTGATGAGAATGCAGCGACGGCGGTGTTGCGTGCGGCGCGCGTCAAGATAGTTGTCGCCTGAATCATGCAACGTTTTTCCCTTTTCTCCCGGTACGGAGGTCTGCACGAACGACGGCCTCACGCTCCGGATT
>NCBI01000048.1 GCA_002255365.1 Chromatiales bacterium 21-64-14 | reverse complement strand
ATGCACCTGCGTACTGCCGACATAGGCATTGAGGGGGCCGTCGATCTTGTTCTTGACGTTCATCGCGCGCGCCTGGCTCACCTCGCCAGCGTTGGCGCGACGCTGCTGCGCCTCGGCATACTCCTCCGCCACCTGCGAGAAGGGGCGGTTGAATACGGGAACGTCGTGCTTCACCCGAAAGCGGATGTCCGCATATTGATCCAGCGCGTAGTCGCGCGCCGTCTGCCGGTCCGACGTGCGCAGCGAAATGGTCTTGTAGCGGTCCTCGTTCTGGATTCTCACGCGGCAATAATAATTGTCGTGCCCGACATCGCCGCGCCGGAAGATGATGAGGCCCGGCTTCAACTGCTCCTTATCGGTGATGAACTGCATCTCTTCGCCTCCCACTGTGCAGAAACTGTGCAGAACGGCGGCGTAAGTGCTTGTTTTGCCGTACCTGTGTAGGTTCTGTGTGGGTAAGTATAGCAAAAATTAGTGTTTATTTCTAGTAACTTATGAAACTCCCTTCACCCGCTCCATTCCACTTCTGATGTCACGGAAAGCCGCGCGGATCCAGTAGCGTGCGGAACGCCCGCCGACGCGGCAGGTCCATTGTCATGGGCCTGGAGTTACCCTCCGCCGGTGGGCGGCCGGCGGCCTTTGATGTTGTCCCAAGGAACAGCCATGGCGGATGTGCGAGATGTCGAGGAACCCCGCAGCCGGTTACGGCGCGCCGTGTGTCCGGTGCCACGGATCGGTTTCGTCGCGGCACTTCTGTGTGCCCTGCTGGCGATCCTGTCGGGGCTGGGCCATCGCTGGGGTTGGTGGGACTTCGGCACGGGATTCCTGATATTGCGCTGGGCGGTGTATGGCGCCCTTGCCGCGGCCGCGGTCTCTCTGCTGGGGGTGGTGCTTGCCCCCCTCGGGCGGTCTTGGGGGACGTTTTTCCCGGCGTTTCTGGGGCTTATCGTGGCCTTGGCGACGGTATGGGTGCCTTGGTCACAGATTCAGGGTGCCGAGGCCGCACCGCCCATCCACGACATCACCACCGATCCGGCCGATCCCCCACGGTTCTCCGCGATCCTGCCCCTGCGGCAGGGAGCGCCGGATCCGGCCACTTACGGGGGCCCGGCGGTGGCGGCCCTCCAGGCAAAGGCCTACCCCGGCGTGCAGCCTGCGGTGTTCCGTCTTCCCCTCGACGATGTGTTCCGCCAAGCCCTCAAGGTGGCGCACCGCATGGGTTGGGACGTGGTGGCGGCGGTGCCCGCCCGCGGCCGCATCGAAGCCACCGCCACCACGTTCTGGTACGGATTCAAGGATGACGTGGTGGTGCGCCTGACCCCGGTGACCGGCGGGACCCGGGTGGACCTGCGCTCCGTCTCCCGGGTGGGGCGCAGCGACCTGGGTGCCAACGCGCGTCGCATCGAGGGCTTTCTGAAGCAACTTCGTGCCCGGCTGGCGGCGACGCCGGGAAGTCCGACCCGGCCGCCGACCGGCTGACGACGCAAACCCCCCGGCCTGGTGAGCGATGCGGGCTAGGCGGACGGGCCGCGCCGCGCGGGAATCAGGCACTCCTTGGCCAAGTGGGCATGTACATCCAGCGGCGCGTGTTTGCTCAGATCCTTGGCCAGTTCGCGTAATCCGATTCCGGTCTTCAGCAGCGGCGCCAGCGCCGCGCGCAGGAATCCCAGCATGCGTTTCTGGGCGGCGAGCACTACCACGGGCGCGTTGCGGCCGTGGGTCATCCGGATGGCCTCGTGCGCCACGCTGCGCGCAAACCGCCGCTCGAATTCATCGTGGTGCTGCTCGCGGTGGTCGTCGTATCCGTGCGCCGGTCCGCCCCCCGGCGCGCGGTTGCGTCCGGACTTGGTATCGGCCCAGAGCTGCGCGTCGGGGATCTCCCCCTCAGGGTTCACCAGGTCCTTCTGCTCCACCAGGTTGGGCCCGGACTGCATCTGCGGAAACTCCGCCGGCTCCAGCGTGAAGAACCGGGCGCGTGCGCCATCGGTAACAACTACACAGTATTCGTTCATGCCACGCCTCCTCGACGGCGCGCGGGACCCGGCCGGCTCCATGACGGTGAAGGCGGCGGCGGGGGTGCGGGCCGATGCATCGGAGTTAAAGGGATCGAATGCGGAAACGTCCCGCGGGCAGGCGCTCCGCGGGGCGGGGTCCAAGATCGCAAACATGCCGGTCGCCAAGTCCATGCGCTGCTCCTGCTGCGCACTTCATGGGGCGGGGGGGCGCGGCGCGGCCGGATAGGCCAGCGCCTCAAAACCATGATCACCCCCGGTTACCGGTAAATCAAGTCCACCCCGGTGGCGCGGGAGCGGGATTCATAGCGCGGCTTTCCCGCGGTTACCCGGCGCAGCCACGACGTAGCGGACACGATGTCGAGACGGACACAGGGAGTACGACCCGTCCGGGCTCCGGCCGCGGCCGGAGCCCGGTGAGCAATTCACACCGATCGGTGGCGTCTGCATCCGCGGTGTTATACTTGGCCGCCGGTTCCGGCTCTCCAACCAGGATCCGGGTCTCCCGGTTCCCGCCGCTCCAACCAGGAAGGACGCTATGGGCAAACTCTTGAAATTCACTGCGTGGTTGTTGGGTGTGCTGGTGGTTGTTGTGGTCGCGGCCGCGATCCTGATCCCGATATTCGTCAACCCGAACGACTACAAGCCCCAGATCGTTGCCTTGGTTAAGGAAAAGACCGGACGGAACCTGACCCTGCAGGGCAACATCAAGTTGTCCGTATTCCCCTGGCTTGGGCTCCAATTGGGTCCGACCGAGCTCAGCAATCCGCCGGGGTTTTCCACGGAACCATTCGCGAAGATCGCCTCCACCGAACTGCGGGTCAAGCTGCTGCCGCTGTTGCGCAAGCGGGTGGAGATGGGCACCGTAGTCCTGGATGGGTTGGTGCTCAACCTGGAGCGCAACAAACGCGGCACGACCAACTGGGCGGATCTCGGACAAACGCAGGGTGGCGCGGCCCAACCTGCGCCATCCCAGACAAAGACCAAGGGTGGCACGCTGCCCATGGCGGCCCTGGCGGTGGGTGGTGTCCGGGTCAGTGACGCCACGGTGCGCTGGGACGACCGCCAGTCGGGTAGCCGGTATGACGTGAAGGGCCTGAACCTGACCACCGGCGCCATTCAGCCCGGTGCCCCCTTTGACGTGGATCTGCGGTTCGCCTTGACCGGGAAGGGCCTGCCCGCGAAGGGTGTGGCAGTGAAGCTGCACAGCGGCGTGAAGCTGGATCTGGATCGTCAGACCCTGGATCTGAACAAGCTGTCGTTGGCGCTGGCGGACCTGAAGATCACCGGTGATGTTGCGGGTACCCAGGTGCTGTCCGCGCCGCGGTTCCGTGCACAACTGGCCGTGCCCACGTTCAGCCCGCGTCGGCTGCTGGCCGATCTCGGCATGGCGGCACCGAAGACCGCGGACCCCAAGGCGTTGGATACCGCGTCGGCCCAGTTCACCGTCGTTACCGCCCCGGGTCGCGTACAGGTCGAGCCGCTGACAGTGAATCTGGACGCCACGCGGCTCGCCGGCACGCTCGGCGTGCGCAACTTCGCCCACCCCTCAATCTCGTTTGATCTCGACGTGAACCAGCTGGACCTGGACCGCTATCTGCCGGCGCCCCCGCAGCCTGCGCGTACCGGCATGAGCCTGGTGACACCCGCCGCGGCGGCCGGTGCGCCGGCGCCCGCGGGCGCCCTGCCGGTGGCCAGCCTGCGCGCGCTGGATCTGGATGGGACCTTGAAGATTGCCAGCCTGACGGCCTACAAGCTCCATTCCACGGACATCCGGCTCACGGTCCGCTCCAAGAACGGTAACCTGCGAGTGCATCCCGCCACCGCCAAGTTGTATCAAGGCACCTACAGCGGCGATATCGGGCTCGACGCCAGTGGATCGGTGCCGGTGCTCTCCCTCAACGAGCACCTCAACGGGGTTCAGGTTGGGCCATTGGTCCAGGATCTCATGGGGGTAAAGAAGATCTCCGGTACCGGTGACCTGGGGGCCAGGATCACCGCGCGTGGTACCAACATCGAGCGGATGCGCAGCACCATGAGTGGCGACGCGCGCTTCGCGCTCAAGGACGGGGCGCTCCAGGGCGTGAACGTGGTGCATCTGGTATGCACCGCGTGGGCGATCTACAAACAGCGGCCGATCTCCGGCGGGGGAAATGTCCCCCAGGAGACGGAGTTCGGAAGCCTCACGGGTACCGCCATCGTGACCAACGGTATCGTAAACAACAACGACCTGCTCTTGAGTTCACCGGTACTGCGCGCCACCGGCAGCGGTACCGCGAACCTGGTGAATCAGACCCTGGACTACGGTCTGCAGGCCACCTTCCTGAACCCGGTGCAGTGCGGCGGCGGTCAGAGTGTGCAGGATCTCAAGGGCCTCACGGTGCCCATACGCATCAGCGGGACGTTCGCCAAACCCAAGTTCCGCGTGGCGTTCGAAGGACTGCTGAAGCAGAAGGTGCAATCCGAGATCCGGCACCAGATCCAGGAAAAGTTGCATGATCGTATCCCGAAGGGTCTTGAGAACTTGTTCAAATAGGCTCGCGGCGGGGATCCTGTCCGTACTACTGGGCATGCAGGCGGCGCGCGCGGCGGACGTTGTCCAGCTAGGCGTGACGCATGAGCAGGCCAATTACCGGCTGACGCTGGTGATGGATCTGACGATGCCGGCGGACCGGGTGCGCGCGCTGATCACGGACTACGCGCACCTGCGGCGCCTCAACCCCGCCATCCTCGAAAGCCAGGTGCTCGCGCGCTCCGGAAATATTACGCGGGTACGCACCCTGGTGCGGGGTTGCATCGCGTTCTTCTGCTTCACTGTGAAACAGGTACAGGACGTCGAGCAGCGCCCGGACGGGGAGATCGTGGCGCGGACAATCCCGGCGCTCAGTGACTTCCGCTATGGCTTGGCGCATTGGCGGGTCGTCCCGGATGGGCGCCAAGCCTCCCGGCTCTACTTTGACGTGGACGTGGTCCCCTCGTTCTGGGTGCCCCCGCTGATCGGGCCGTGGATCATCCGCTACAAGATGCGCCAGGAGGCGCTGCAGACCGCCGCGAACCTGGAGCGGATGGAAGGCACGGCGCACGCGGCCCTGGCGACACCGTGAGCGGGGAGCGGTCCAGCGGCAGCTTCAGCGCCCGTGTGCTGGCGTGGTACCACCGGTCCGGCCGCAAGGATCTGCCGTGGCAGATCAACCCCACCCCCTACCGCGTCTGGGTCTCGGAGATCATGCTTCAGCAGACCCAGGTCGGCACCGTGATCCCATATTATGAGCGCTTCATGGCGCGCTTCCCGGACGTGGCGGCGCTCGCGTCCGCATCCCTGGACGAAGTGCTGCACCACTGGTCCGGCCTTGGCTACTATGCCCGGGGGCGAAATCTGCACCGCGCGGCCGAGCAGATCCACGCGCGCTACCGGGGCGGGTTTCCCTTGGAGATAGCGGCCGTGCAGGACCTGCCCGGCGTGGGTCGTTCCACCGCGGGGGCGATCCTGGCGTTGGCGGATGGGCAGTGCCATCCGATCCTCGACGGCAACGTGAAGCGGGTCCTGGCGCGGTTCCACGCGGTCGAGGGGTGGCCGGGGTTGCCCAAGGTTGCCGACCGGCTCTGGGGCTTCGCCGAGCGATATACGCCGCGGCACCAAGTGGCCGCCTATACCCAGGCCATCATGGACCTGGGCGCGACGGTCTGTACCCGCGCGTCCCCCGTCTGTGGTGCATGCCCCCTCGAGACGGATTGCGCCGCGCACCGGGCCGGCCGCGAGCGTGCGTTTCCGTCCCCCAAGCCGCGCCAGGCGCTGCCCGAACGCGCGACCCGTCTTCTCATGCTGTGCCGCGCAGGGGGCGAGGTCTTGCTGGTGCGCCGTCCACCCACCGGCGTTTGGGGTGGGCTATGGGGTTTCCCGGAGGTCCCGGAGGGCGCGCCGGTGGCGGACTGGTGCCGGGAGCGGCTCGGATGTGAGGTCTCGGAGCACCAGCCCTGGCCGGTGCTGAAGCATACCTTCACCCATTTCCGGCTCCATATCACGCCGATCTATGCGCGGGTCCGGGGCGTGGGCGCGCGGGTCATGGAAGGTCCGGACACGCTCTGGTATAACACTGACCAACGCCTAGGCCGCGGCCTCCCCGCGCCGGTCCGGCGGCTGCTGGATCAACTGCACCGGAACTTGACAGGAGACTCCCATGGCACGGACGGTGAAATGCGTGAAACTGGGTAAGGAGGCGGAGGGCCTGGATTTCGCTCCCTACCCGGGTGAACTGGGCAAGAAGTTATACGGAAGCGTTTCCAAGGAAGCGTGGCAGATGTGGCTCAAGCACCAGACCATGTTGATCAATGAGAACCACCTCTCACCCATGGATCCCAAGGCCCGGCAATATCTGGAGGGCCAGATGGAGGCGTTCTTCTTCGGGGAAGGTGCCGAGATGCCTGCCGGCTATGTCGCCCCGGGGAGCAAATAGATCCCGGTGACGGCGGGGCGGGGTGCCACCGAAGCCCGTAGGGTGCCGCCGCGAAAACGACCCGAGACGGGACGACGGATCAGGGCCGGTGGTTCGATCTTTTGACACAAATGCCGAAACCCGCCCGCCCGATTTCGTGATACGCCCAAGCGCATGCGCCGACACCGCAACCACTGGATTTTGATCGCTTGACGCCAAAAGCGGTTCCCGCTTAAATGGAGCCCCTTTTCCCCGCGGATCCCGCGGGCTGCCCCATAGGCCAGGTAGCTCAGTTGGTAGAGCAGGGGACTGAAAATCCCCGTGTCGGCGGTTCGATTCCGTCCCTGGCCACCATTATAAATCAATAAGTTATAGTTAATCCTATAGTTAATCCATCCTCCCCCCAACACAGTAACGAATCCGTGTGCAATAAATTGCACACGAAATCCGCGTCGGCGCTTGGTCGAGCAGACCGATTGGGCCTATTTGTTGCCAGGAATCGGGTGTGTCATCTACCACCTGCTCTTTCAGGCCGACTGGAGCACCCTCAAGGCCTTCGGGCAGGACCCCCGGCACCAGGAAGCTGGTGCAGCGGTGCTGCACACGCGGAGGCAGAACCTCGGTCAGCATGTACATCTCCACTGCCTAGTCTAGGCGCTATACAAAGAGGTTGTTGGCAGAGAGGGGGGCCCTCTGATTGTTAACAGGTTGAAAATTATACACTCGGATAAAACCAGGCATTTTTATGGAAAACCCCAAGAATACAGTCCTCACCTGCTTGCAGAGCGCCCCGGTCTTACCGTGGAAGGCTTACCTTGCGCTGACCCTAAATTGCCTCTAGTCATTTATGTTTGCGAATAGTATCTGATATAGGTATTATTCGAAAACGAGATTAGCAATGATTCAAGATCACCCCACACCCTCTGATCGCCCCGTTCTCTTGTCGGTACCCAACCGTCCGGGTCTCGTTTTGCGACTTTTGGACGACGCGCAAGCGCGTGGCCGGTTGGTGGTCGGTCTGGACGAACTGGTTGCGGCTAGCGGACTGACGCCGCTAGCGGTGAAACGACAACTGGAACACGTTGGCGTTGGGGGACGGGTGAAACGGCTGCCTGGCCGTAAAAGCAGCTACCTGATAATCCCCCCTGAGCACAGGGTACGGGGAGCGCCACCCGTGGACCGCTGGCTGGAGGCATACTTTCGACTTCGTGGGCAAGCTTATTACCTGGGGCTACTGTCGGCCGCGGCAAAGCACGGCTCATCCCAGCAAGCGGTGCAAGTCGTTCAAGTCATCACTGAAAAACCCATGCGTCCTATAACCCTAAGCCGCGTACGGTTGGAGTTCCACGTCAAGGTCGGCCTGCACCGTACGCCGTTGGCTGAGATCCGAGGCCTCCCTGCGGCGTTGGCTATCAGTAGTGCAGCCGCCACGGCACTGGACCTCACAACTTTCAGTAAAAGCGTAGGTGGCATGGCGCGGGCAGTCGAGGTCATTGCCGGCCTATTACCCGCGATCGACGCCGCAGGTCTTCGCCAAGCACTCGCTGTAGAACCCATGGTGACTGCGAAGCAACGGATGGGCTATATCTTCGACATTCTTGGGGCGGAGACGCTGGCGAATATTGTCCACCAATCACTGCCGCGCCGGACCGTGCGCATCCCGCTGCAACCGGCACACCCAGCTACCGGGTCCCCCTTATCTACCCGCTGGAATGTAGTAGACAACCTTGGGCTTAAGGAGCAACGGGCTTGATAGCATTGACGCTAGAAGACGTGCTCGTCCATCAGGTAAATGTGCCTTGGCCGGAGCTTTACCAGGTAGAGCAGGATTTGCTTCTGGGCTTGACGATCTGTGCAATCTTCCAGGACAAGTTCTTATCTGCGCAGGTCGCCATGCGGGGAGGCACGGTACTCCACAAGGTTCACCTTGCTCCCGCAGCACGGTACTCGGAGGATGTAGACCTAGTTGTGGTTGGAGAACGTCCGGAGCAGCACATCAAGAAGGCCCTGATGCGAGTGCTTAGAGGCGTTTTAGGTAAAGAGCAATCGTCTGCCTGGATGGCTATGAAGCTCGCCGTGCGAAACGCAGCAAGGCCTTCGCGCATCCTTCGCTGTGTTTTCCGGGTGCCTAGTGTCGCCGAAACCGGTCGAATGCTGATCATCGAGGTTGAGGTGAATGTAACGGAGAGAACACCGAGGTTCGAGTTACAGCGACTCCCCTTCGAGCTAGAGTTCCGGGGAAACACAGCGCTGGTAACGATCGTGTCCTACAACATCAACGAGATGCTGGGTACCAAGATGCGTGCGATGTTTCAACGCAAGAAAGGTCGAGACCTGTTCGACCTCTACTGGGCATTAACCTCACAGAGCACGGCGTCTGTAGACCCTGGCCAGGTTGTCCTAGCCTTCACCCACTATATGCAAGACGAAGACACGCACGTGTCCAGACAAGACTTCCTGGCCCATTTGCACGAGTGTGTCGCGGATAAGGCTGGGTTCTGCCAAGACATGGCGGCGTTACTCAAACACGACCTGAATTACCAGCCTGAGGAGGCCGCGAGTACCGTAGAGTCGAGGCTGCTAGCCCTTCTGCCGTAGTAAGTGAGTGCTGATCGCCACGTCCGAGTTGGTCAGGTGCCTCCAGACCCCATTGTCGCTAGAAATCTGGTTGCAGCGTGTGACGCAGCCAAGGGCAGTCGGCATCAGTTTTGAGAGCGATGAACCCATCTGAAAAATTGTGAACGGAGAGTCGCCGCAGTTGTGGAAATGCGAATGGATTGACAGTGATGACTTGAAGAAAGCCATTGATGTAAAGAAGATCGTCATTGCCGATGTGGACGAAGCGGATGAGGTGATGCAGCCTGAGGAAATCGCGTTGCTTAAGCAGAATGCATGGGCGTACTAGGCAGCGACGGCTCATACAACGACCAGACGTTATCGAGCGTCAGCGAGGCCCGGCCGCGCCGGTGGCCGCTGGTATACTGGCGATGGGCGGCCTGTGCCTTGACCTCGGTCGGAAAGGTGGCGTTGACGCGCAGATCTTTCCGACGGATCTGTAGCCGCCATTGACCGCTGGGGAGTCTCGTGATGCCCATGACGTCTCGTGTGCAATGCTCCGCAAGCCCGAAATCGGGTGGTTTCGTGTGCAATATCGGCCGAGGTAATCACTTTATTTAGCCTTAAAAACAGTGGATTAGGAAGAGTAACAGAGTACTGAAAATCCCCGTGTCGGCGGTTCGATTCCGTCCCTGGCCACCATTATAAATCAATAAGTTATAGTTAATACACCCCCCACACAAAACGAATCCGTGTGCAATTTATTGCACACGAAATCCGCGTCGGCGGTTGGTCGAGCAGACCGATTGGGCCTATTTGTTGCCCGGAATCGGGCGTGGTGCGTTCAGCGTTTCCGATGGCTTGGGGGCGCGCTAGGTGGGTGAGCGCTGACTGGTCGGGCTGGCTGTTCGCTAAGGTCGTGTTGTAGCCATGAAGGGATCTGACCGCATTCATGCGGCAAATATTACCTTTGAGTGAGATCGCGGAACCAAACGCCGGTCAGCGCACGTACGTGCTGATGCTTCGACCATAATTAGCTTCCGCTACCGGCCAACTACAGCCGCTCGCCGATCCCATAGAACTGCCATTTGAATGGCTGCTGTACATCTTGAACCTGCCCCACAGGCTAACCGTGCACCTCGGCCATTGTCGATATTGGCGCTCGTCGGCCCGTGGGTCGACAATGCGTCGGTCATCTGCCATTGAGGAGATCCGTCCGTCGAACGACCGCTATTATTTAGGCCGACGAGCGCGAACCATCGACCCTAAGCTACCAGGCGGCCCACTGCTATCGAGCCGCAGCCCGACGCGGCGTCTTGTTTAGAGCATCGTTCGGATGCGATCGGTAAGTGTTTTTTGCTGATTTAAGGAGTTCTGGTTCCATCGATCTGCAACGCCGCCTGATCAAAGGTGTAGGTGCCCTGGTAGGCTAGATGCCTGTCGCGGGCCACCATCTTCGTCTTGTTCACGATCAGCGCATCCGCCAAATCCGCCGTTTTTGCACCATTGGCTGTTTTCACCGGTTTAGCAGCAACAAAATCATTAAGCGCCGACCAGATCACTTGTTGGCTCTCGAAAACCGTATTGGGCTCTTCCAGTAGACTTATCACGAGCGTCCGAATATCTTCCTTCGTGGCTTTGTAGCGCTTCCCCGTGAGGGTCCATACCGTCTCCACCAGCACGACGTCTGTGATCAATACAGACTCGGCGCTTTCAAAAAGCTTCCGGGCGCGCACGGTTTGTTCTTCATCGTCATGGAGAACCCGCCGCAACAAGACGTTGGTGTCGATCGCGATCACGCAGCGCGCCTCTAGCTTCTGGCCGGAGACGACCGTCTCGATGCGACGGTGTCGATCAAGGACTCCTCATCGGAATACCGACGCTCCGCCTTGAGGTGTTTGAGCACCCCGCGGCTTGCGCCCTTGCGCTTCTTGATGAGAGTGACTCGGCCTTCGTGCTCGAAAATATCGATCTCATCACCGGGTTGAACATGGAGACGGTCACAGACGTCTTTCGGTATCGTAATCTGACGCTTCAGGCTCAGCAGCGGCATGGCGCGACCTCTTTACTCATCAGTGTCACGTAAAGATAGGAAAATCTTTACTATATGTCAATAGTAAAGATAACGGTGGCCGTTGGCCAGCAACTGCGAGGAAAACGCGAATGGGCGCTCCCGCACAATATGGTTGACCGGTCCCGGGTGATGCGAACAGTAACTGGCCAAAATGGGCTATTAAATATCTATAAACAGTGCCTTACAAATCACCCGACGTGATGTCTGCCAGCGCGCTTGAGGTCATGCGTGACCGTATCGCTACGATTCTGCTGTGTGCATAGTGGGGGTTGATGACTGCTTTGTCATTGCAAGAGAACTCGGGGGTGAGATAGTCTGCGTGGCGTATAAATAACCATTCAATGGTGAATTATCCACCATGTATAAGCGAAATATCGAGTCAGAACTGCAAGCCGCAATAGCTGATACGCCAGTGGTGTTGTTAAACGGTGCCCGTCAGACAGGTAAGAGTACGCTGGCCCGGGACTTTGCGCAGGCGCGTTCCATTCCTTACATCACCCTGGATGATGCCACGCAGTTGGCTGCGGCAAGTTCTGATGCCCATGGTTTTCTTGCCGGGCTCGGAGATCGGGCGGTCATTGATGAGGTACAGAAAGCCCCCGGCTTATTTCCCGCGATCAAAATGTCGGTGGATCGGGATCGTCGCCCTGGTCGTTTTTTACTGACCGGATCAGCCAATGTGCTGCTGCTGCCGCAAATTTCCGAGTCGCTTGCTGGTCGTATGGAATTAATTACCCTGTTACCGCTCTCTCAGGGAGAGTTGCACGGGCGGCGGGAAAGATTTCTTGACGGCGTTTTTGCCGAAAGCTTGCCAGTCTTGCAACCTGGTGATGCGGTTGATCTAAAAGGCGCCGTCCTCGCGGGCGTGTATCCGGAGGTAATAAAGCGCCCTGCGGGAAAACGTCGTGATGCCTGGTTTGCCGCCTATATTGCTGCGTTACTGCAACGCGACGTGCGCGATCTGGCGAATATCGAGGGGCTAACGGACATGCCGCGCCTGTTATCCCTGCTGGCTGCCCACGTCGGTAGCTTGTTGAATATGTCGGAACTGTCACGCAGTTCCGGTATACCCAACAGTACCCTCAAGCGCTATCTGAGCCTTTTGCATGCCACTTTTCTGTTCCAGCCACTGCCAGCCTGGTCGTCGAATCTTGGCAAGCGGTTGATCAAGTCACCCAAGATTCATCTGATCGATTCCGGACTAACAGCCCACCTGGCAGGCATTACTCGCCAGAGCCTCGATCGAGATCCCGCGCTTTTTGGCCATTTGCTTGAAAATTTTGTTGTCAATGAACTGCGCAAACAGACCGGATGGTCGGAAAGTCGGGTGAACTTGCATCATTATCGGACCACTACAGGCAGGGAAGCGGATATTCTGCTTGAAGACGCAGCAGGTCGCCTGGTGAGCCTGGAGGTGAAAGCATCTGCAACAGTGGTGCGAAAAGACTTCTCCGGGTTCGATGCACTGTCGGAGGATACACGCAGGCAGTTCGTACGGGGAATCGTACTGTACATGGGGGAGCAGTCTGTCGCATTTGGAGAGAACTACATGGCACTGCCAGTCAGTGCGATATGGCGAATGACAGGTTTTTTGTGAATCACCCCCCATCCCGCACGCCCGTGTGGGCGTTGCCGCTGCGCACGCCGGTTTGTGCCATCCTCCGTCCTGCGCCTGCGCCTGCGGCTAGGCGCTCCGGGTGCTTTGCGGTACAATCGACGAAACCCGATGAAGTTTTAAATTTTAATTAAAAACATGCTGTTATAGATCCCCAGGCCGCCCGCATGGAATTCTCGATCGCCCCCCACGGGGGGACGCTGTGCCAACTGCTCGCGGACCCGGCATCGGCGGGGCGGCTGAAGGACGAGTCACGGGATCTAGCCGCGATCGTGCTGTCGCCGCGCCAGATCTCCGATCTGGAGTTGCTGTTGAATGGTGGATTCTCCCCGCTGCGCGGTTTCATGGGGCAGGCGGAGTATGAATCCGTGCTCCGGGAGATGCGGCTGCCATCCGGCTTGTTGTGGCCGATTCCGGTCACATTGGACGTACCCGGCGCGGCGGTAGACCGCCTGGCTGTCGGTACCCGTTTGGCGCTGCGGGACCCCGAAGGCTTCACCCATGCCCTGTTGACCGTGCAGGATGTCTGGCGGCCCGACAAACGCCGCGAGGCCGAGGTCGTCTATGGGACGCAATCCGAGGCCCATCCCGGCGTGCGCTACCTGTACGAAGAGGTCCACGATACGTATGTGGGGGGCGTCGTCGAGGGTATCGAGCCGCCCTGCCACTACGACTTCGAAAGCCTTTGGCAGGCGCCGGAGACCCTGCGCCACTCGTTCGCCGCGCTGGGGTGGCGCCAAGTCCTCGCATACCAGGTCGCCGGACCGATCCATCGCCTGGAGCGCGAACTCGCCCTGGCGGCAGCGAAAGAAGTGGGTGGCCATGTATTGTTGCACCCGGCCGTGGGCGTAACCGCGCCTGGCGACCGGCGCTACTACGCGCGCGTGCGTTGTTACCAGGCCGTGCAGCGCCGTTTCCCGCACGGGCTGGCGACGCTTGCACTGCTGCCCCTGGCCCTCCGCTACGCGGGCCCGCGCTCCGCGCTGTGGCACGCGATCATCCATCAGAATTACGGCTGTTCACACCTCATCGTTGAACCTTGCCACGGCAGTCCCGAGGCGTGCGGCGGGCCGGATGGTGGTTTCTACGGTACCCGTGCCGCGCAGGAACTCGTCGCCCGGCATCAATCCGAGTTGACGATCCGCATGGTTGCACCGGACGAGATGCGCTATGTCGCGCGCCGCGGGCGTTACCTGCCGGTCGGCGTCATCGAGCGCGACGGTGATACCGGTATCGACATCCGCGCGGAGGAGCTGCAACGCCGGCTCACCTCCGGCGAGGACATCCCCGAGTGGTTCAGCTACCCGGAGGTCATCGAGGAACTGCGCAGCGTCTTTCCGCCACGCAGCCGACAGGGTTTCACCCTGTTTTTCACCGGGCTCTCCGGGGCCGGGAAGTCCACCCTGGCGAAGTTGATTTACGCCAAACTGGTGGAGGCCGGCGGCCGGCCGGCCACGCTGCTCGACGGCGATATCGTACGCCGCAACCTCTCCAGCGAACTCGGGTTCTCCCGGGAACACCGCGACATCAACGTGCGGCGCATCGGCTTCGTCGCGAGCGAAATCACCAAGAACGGC
>NCBI01000047.1 GCA_002255365.1 Chromatiales bacterium 21-64-14 | reverse complement strand
CACCGCCGATCGCCTGTATCTGGCCCGTGGCGGTTTTCTGGGCATGAACGGCTGTTACGGGGCGGGCGTGCTGGAGGGGCTGGTGCATTTCCTGCCTGCAACCCGGGCGTGGTTGGGCGGCGGTGCCGACGGTGCGGCGCGGCCGTGATCGCGCGGTTCGGTACCAGTGCCGCCGCGCATTTCTCGACCGGGCTTCGGTTGTAGCCGCCGTCGCCTTCTCCAGGGCGGTGCGTGCTCCCACACCCACCGCGACGTAGTACCGGCTACGCCTTTGGCGCGCTGCGGTCCGTGTGCCATCGTCCTGGCAACGCCTCGGCCCCCGCGCGACGAATACCGGTGAGAGATGCGGGCTAGTGCGAATGGTCCTTGTCGTAACTCCGTGTCGTAAAAAAATAGCGTAACTATTCAGCGGCCTGCCCAACGAATGCTGGCATTTCCCCCTGAAAGAGCAGCGTGAGCGCCTCGCTGGCGCTCACGCCGTGTTTCCGGCAGGTTGAAAGATAGCCGCGAATGCGGCAGAACATCTGGGCGCCTTCCAGGGAGCGAAAGCAGCCGGAGATCTTCTGCTGCACTTTGGTCATGCGCAGATCGTTCTCACCCTGATTGTTGGTAAACGGGACGATCAGGTTCTCCATGAAGCGCAAGACGTCATCTTCATAGTGGATTAAGCGCTCCAGCAGGTTTCTCGCTTTAGAGCGTTTCTGGCGCCCCCGTTTCCCGGTGGGCCTGGGCTCGGGCGGTGGACACTCGCTCTGCGCCTCCGCCAAGACTTGGCGGTACGTGGCCCGGTACGCGTGCGCCGCCTCGGGTGTGAGTTGGCCACCGGCGGTATGCACCGCGACGTTGATCTCCTCCAGCAGCGCTTTCATCCGCTGCGCGCAGGCCTGATGATCCTGCTCCCAGGCACGTTCCAGCTCTCGCAAATGGTGCGCATTACTTAGCGCATGGGTACAAGCGTAGGTGAAGTAGGGTTTTCAGTGGTCATGGCAAAGAATGCCATTGAAGCGCGGCACAATGCCGATGTCGTCTATGGCCGCGGTACCCCGCTTCGCATGGACGCGAAAATGTGTCCATCGGTTATTGGACGCCGAGTGCAACCAGATCGTTTTGCCGTTGACGTTCACGCCGGTTTCATCGGCATGCATCAGCGGGGAACCGGCAAGTGTGTCGGCGGCGAGGGCATCGAACGTTTCCAGCATTTCGTGCGCCTGGGCGTTGAAGTTATAGAGCGTCCCCGCGCTCAGCGCCAGGTTCACCTGATCACGAAAGTGATCCTGGATGCGCTCGTAAGGAATGAGCTGGAACTGCGACATATACACCGCATGCGCTTTAAGCTTCGTCCCATACTGTATTGGCCGCGTTACCTGCGCCGGAAACGGCGCCACGTAGCGCTTGCCCTGGGCATCCTACAGGATCTGCGCCCGGTATTCCGTAACGACGGTGGAAATCTTGATATCGACGGCCTGGCGTGACTCAAACCCGACGTCGTGGTAATGCCCCCGCGGCAGGGTGCGTTTGTCGAGTCGAATGACTTTGATCTCATCGGGAGTGTCGACCTGTTTGAGCGTCGAGCCCTGGTGACCGTTTTGTCCCCCTGCTTTTTTGTCGCTGGGCTGTTTCTATTTGCGCTTACGATTCGGATCGCTCGACGGCGGTGTGCTGCTATTGCGGCTGTTCAAACCCAACCGGTTCACCAGCAAGGTCACGATGACCAGCAGCATCTCAATGGTCGAGCGCAGCACGGGCGACAACTCCTTCCCATCATCAAGCTGTTGTCGGAGTTGGGCGAGCATAGCCCCGATGTCGATGTCCTTGAGTTTCAAACCACGTCGCCCGTCTAGCCGAACCAGGCGCTACTATAACGCGGAATTTGCGCCCGGAGAGCGCCGCTACGGCGATAAAATGATTCGGCGACGATCGGGTAGGCGCAGACAATCAGAACGGCGCAGAGGGCGGTTCTGGGCGGTTACACGCCGCGCAAGAAGACGTGCCGACGTGGAACACGATAATCCAAAATTCTCTCAAAAACGTTGTCAAGTGTTTTTTGCTGAATAGTTACAACGCATTAAAGCAGGCTAAACAGCACCGTCATCGATCTTCACGCGTATGCCACAGGCGTAGCACGTAGACGGTGGATTCCTGAATTTCATAGCGCATCTCGTAGCGACCGACGAGAATACGGCGCACCTCGCGTGGCTCGAATTCATCGAGCTTTTCGCCTATGCGCGGATTTTCAAGCAACCGGACTGGCGCGGCGCTCAGCGATTCCACGGTGCGCGCAGCGGCCGGGGGATTGACGGGCACCAAGAATTCGTGGAGTCGCACAAGATCCGTAAGCGCCTTGCTGGCCCATTTCAATTTCATGCCTGCGGCGCAGGCTGTGGGTGATCCGTGTTTAGACTCTCCGCCCACGCTTGTACCGCCTGGTGGTCGATGACGCGTCCGGCATCGACATCTGCCAGCGCCTCCAGTGTCAAGCGACGCCGTTCTTCCTCTTGTTCAATCCAAGCCGATAAGGCCTGCTTGATGATCCAGCCACGCGAACGTTCCAGGCGGGTGGCCAGCTGATCGACTTTTTCGACCAGCTGCAATGGGACATGGGCGGTCAGCACTTTGGTCGTCATTTGGACCTCTTCCTTAGATTTCGATCATAATGATTTGTAAATAATCATAGTGATTAACGACGATTTATTCAACCATACAAGCGAATGAGCCTAATCGGCCGATGGAAAACTCACCAAATCATCGCCCCGCCGTGAGCCAGATTTGTGCCAGAGTGGGGTAGGCTGAAATAGGTTGGGATGTGATTGAGGCAGGAGTTGGCAAATGGCTGCGTGCAAGTCATTGTTTAATAAGAACTGGCTAAGTGCCCCACCATTCTCAAAATCTGGTGGTGGCGACACCGTGTCGGTTCGATTCCGACCCTCGGTACCAACTTCTGTTGTGGGCGATCCATCGTCGCCTTGCGGGATCATGCACCCACGATGTTTCGAGATTTTTAGCGCAAGATGCCATGCCGCTGTTTCTCGGAAGAGCGCCGCTACGGCGATAGAATAATTCGGCGACGATCGGGTAGGCGCAGGCAGACAATCAGAACGGCGCAGAGGGCGGTTCTGAGCGGTTACACGCCGCGCAAGAAGACGTGCCGACGTGGGGCACGATAATCCAAAATTCTCTCAAAAACCTTGTCGAGTGTTCTTTTGCTTGGTTGCAACACCTGGTGCTTGGGTAGCCCGGATGCAGGCCGCGGGCCGGAATCCGGGGATTGCGCTGGTGCTGTAAGTAAGCGCCATGCGGGCTCGGGCGTTGGTGACGGGCGCAGTCAGTCCGGGCGGTGCAGGGCCTGGTGCCCGATGTCGTTGCGGTAGTACCGCCCTTCCCACTGGATCTGTTCAACGACCCCGTAGGCTTGGTCGCGCGCCGCGCGCACCGATGCCCCGAGCGCGCATACGCACAACACCCGCCCGCCGCTGGTGACCAGCTGTCCGTCGCGCAGGGCGGTGCCGGCGTGGAACACCTTGGTGTCGGGCGCGTCGGCCGGCGGCACCCCGTGGATCACGTCGCCGGTGCGGTAGTCGCCCGGATAACCGCCGGCCGCGAGCACCACGCCGAGGGCGGTGCGCGGGTCCCACTCGGCCTGCACCTGATCCAAGCGACCGTCCAGCGCGGCCTCGATCAGCACGCTGAGGTCCGAGCGCAGCCGCAGCAGGATCGGCTGGGTCTCCGGGTCCCCGAAGCGCACGTTGTATTCCAGCACCCGCGCGACGCCATCCGCGCCCAGGATCACCCCGGCGTATAGGAATCCGGTATAGGGCCGGCCCTCGGCGGCCAAGCCGTGCACCGTGGGCTGGATCACCTCGCGCAGGATGCGGTCATGGACCGCGGGGGTGATCACCGGCGCGGGGGAATACGCGCCCATCCCGCCGGTGTTGGGGCCGGTGTCGCCTGCGTCGCGGGCCTTGTGGTCTTGGGAGGAGGCGAGCGGGAGGACATGGGTTCCGTCTACCAGGCAGATAAAGCTGGCTTCTTCTCCCTCCAGGAATTCTTCCACCACCACGCGCCGGCCCGCGGCGCCGAACGCGCCGCCCTCCAGCATGGCGTGCGCCGCCGCCTGCGCTTCTTCCACCGTGCGCGCGACCGTGACCCCCTTGCCAGCGGCGAGTCCGTCGGCCTTGACCACGATGGGTGCGCCCTGACGGCGGATATGGGCCGCGGCGGCGTGCGGATCGGTGAAGGTCGCGTAGCGGGCGGTGGGGATCCGGTGGCGGGCGAGAAATTCCTTGGCATAGGCCTTGGAGCCTTCCAGTTCCGCCGCCGCGCGGCGCGGGCCGAAGCAGCGCAGTCCCGCATCCTCGAACGTGTCCACGATCCCCGCGGTCAGGGGATCCTCCGGACCCACAACGGTGAGCGCTACCCGTTCCGAGCGGGCGAGGTCCAGCAGGCCGTCGATGTCCGCGGGGCCGACCGCCGCGTTGCGGACCTTGGGTTCGCGAGCGGTGCCGGCGTTGCCCGGCGCCACCAACACCTGATCCACCCGCGGCGACTGTGCCAGTTTCCAGGCCAGGGCGTGCTCCCGGCCCCCGCCGCCTACTACCAGTACCTTCATTGCGTTACCTTCGGTGGTGTGGGTTCATGGTCTGACAAGAATAGTGGCGGATTGTCCATTGCCGCGCTGGCCCAGCGTGACTGCCATGACGCGCGGCGCAGCGGGCCGTGGCGCGCCGGCACCACCGTTGCGGGTGCGTGCATGGCCCGGCGGCTGCCACCCGATCAGTGGCGGAAGTGGCGCATGCCGGTGAATACCATGGCCATGGCGTGCTCGTCGGCGGCGCCGATGACCTCCGCGTCGCGGACCGAACCCCCGGGCTGGATCACGGCGCGGATACCGGCCGCGTGCGCCGCGTCGATGCCGTCCCGGAACGGGAAGAAGGCATCGGAGGCCATCACCGAATCCTCCACCCGCAGGCCCTCGTCCGCCGCCTTGAGTCCCGCGATGCGCGCCGACACCACGCGGCTCATCTGTCCGGCGCCTACGCCGATGGTCTGGCGGTCGCGGGCGTAGACGATAGCGTTGGACTTGACGAACTTCGCGACCCGCCAAGCGAATAGCAGGTCCGCCAGTTCCGTCTCACCGGGCGCGCGCCGGGTCACCACCCGGAGGTCCGCGGGCCGCACCATGCCGATGTCGCGCTCCTGCACCAACAGGCCTCCGGTCACGCGCTTGAAGTCCAGGGCCGGCGTGGATTCCGCGCGCAGCTCGCCGCACGCCAGCACCCGCACATTGGGCTTGGTGTTCAGGGCCCGCAACGCCGCCTCGGTGAACTGCGGCGCGATGATCACCTCAACAAACTGGCGCTGGACGATGGCGTGGGCGGTGTCGCCGTCCACTGGACGGTTGAAGGCGATGATGCCGCCGAACGCCGAGGTTGGATCGGTCTGGTAGGCGCGTTCGTAGGCCATCAGGGGGTTCGGCGCCAACGCCACGCCGCACGGATTGGCGTGCTTGACGATTACGCAGGCGGGGTCGTCAAAGGACTTCACGCATTCGAGGGCCGCGTCGGTGTCCGCCACATTGTTGTAGGAAAGGGCCTTGCCCTGAATCTGGCGGGCGCCGGCCACCGATGCCTCCGTAAGCTGGTACTCGCGGTAGAAGCTGGCCTTCTGGTGCGGATTCTCCCCGTAGCGCATGTCCTGGGCCTTGATAAAGTCCAGGTGCAGGGAAGGCGGGAAGCCCGTGCCGCCGTCCTCCGTGAGGCGCGCGCCCAAATAACCGGCGATGGCGCCGTCGTAATGCGCGGTATGGGCGAAGGCGGCGGCCGCGAGTCGGGAACGGGTGGCGCCGGACACCGCGCCGCCGTGGTGCGCCATCTCGTCCAGTACCCGCGCATAGTCGGCGGGATCCACCACCACGGTGACAGCGGTGTGGTTCTTGGCCGCGGCGCGCAGCAGCGTGGGCCCGCCGATGTCGATGTGCTCGATGGCGTCTTCCAGCGTGCAGCCGACGCGTGCCACCGTTTGCTCGAAGGGATACAGGTTCACTACCACCAAGTCGATGGGCTGAATGTCATGGTTGGCCATGGCCCCGTCGTCCGTCCCGCGCCGGCCCAGGATGCCGCCGTGAATCTTGGGGTGCAGGGTCTTCAAACGCCCGTCCATCAGTTCCGGGAAGCCGGTGTAGTCGGATACCTCCTGCACCGGGATCCCCGCATCCGTCAGCAGGCGCGCGGTGCCGCCGGTGGAGAGCAGCGCGACCCCGGCCTCCGCCAACGCGCGGGCGAATTCCGCCACGCCGGTCTTGTCGGAGACGCTGATCAATGCACGGCGGATCGTCATTTCAAGAGACTCCTGCTGCTTGTGGTCCGGGGTGCCGGCGCGCAGGTCCGGGCCGCGCCAGGGTGGATGCCGGTATCATGGGATTGCTGCGCCGCGTGGGTTCAACCCGGGCGGATCCGCTCCGATCGTGCGCCCGAAACCATCGCTGCGCGGGCTGCCCATGCTACGGTGCAACTGACGGTCCACACCGGCGGTTTCAGTCGAGTCCGTGTTCCCGGAGTTTCTTGCGCAAGGTGGTACGGTTCAGGCCCAGTATCGCGGCGGCGCGGGTCTGGTTGTCGCCGGTATGGTGCATCACCACTTCCAGCAGCGGGCGTTCCACCTGTTCCAGGACCAAGCGGTACAGATCCCCGGGTTCGTAGCCGTCCAGGTCGCGGAAGTAGCGCTCCAGGGCCGTGCGCACGCAGTCCCGCAACGGCTTCTGGGGCAGGGCGGGGATGTCCTCGGCGGGGGTGCTCATGCGGCCCGGACCTCGGCGTCACACCGGCGTTCGAAATGACGGGTCACCAGATCGAGTTGCGCCCCAACGGTGTCCACTTGGTTGACGCGGGCACGGAATTCCCCGCTGCCGGCTTGGGCCCGGGCGTACCAGGCGATGTGGCGCCGTGCCACGCGCAGGCCGGTGTACTCCCCATAGAAGCTATAGAGCTCGTGCAGATGCCGTAGCAGCCAGCGGCCGATCTGCTCCGGCGCCGGTGCCGGCAGCCGTTCCCCGGTGCGCAGGTAATGCGCGATCTCCCGGAAGATCCACGGCCGCCCCTGCGCGGCGCGGCCGATCATCACGGCGTCCGCCCCGGTAAATTCCAATACCGCACGCGCCTGTTCCGGGGTGGCGATGTCGCCGTTGACGATCACCGGCAGGGTGACTGCGGCCTTCACGTCCCGGATCGTGGCGTACTCCGCCATGCCCTGGAAGGCGTCGGCGCGGGTGCGGCCGTGGACCGCCAGGGCCTGCACCCCGGATTGCTCGGCGATGCGCGCGATCCGCACCGCGTTGCGATGGGTGCGATCCCAACCGGTGCGGATCTTGAGGGTCACCGGCACATCCACCGCGGTGACCACTGCCTCCAGGATCCGCGCCACCAGGACCTCGTCCTGGAGCAGGGCCGATCCGCACCAGGCGTTGCATACCTTCTTCGCGGGGCAACCCATGTTGAGGTCGATGATCTGGGCGCCGTGGTCGACGTTGCGCCGCGCCGCTTCCGCCAGGCTGGCGGGGTCGGCACCCGCCAGCTGCACCGCCACCGGTGCCGATTCTCCGTCGTGATCCGCGCGCCGGCGCGTCTTGGTGCTGCCCCATAGCCGGGCATCGGCGGTCATCATCTCGGATACCGCCAAGCCGGCGCCCAGTTCCCGGCACAGTTGCCGGAACGGGCGGTCCGTGACCCCGGCCATGGGCGCAAGGACGGTCTGGTTGGGTAGCGGGTAGGGTCCGATGCGCATTTAGAAGGTCACGCCCGGGTTTCGTGCCGGTGTGCGTCGCACCGGCACGGATGGCGGCAGAACGCCGGCAGGACACGCAGCAGGCAAGGTGCCCCGCCGGCCGCGGACCGGGGCGCCGCATTGGGGGCAGAACGCGCCGACCTTGGCCGGTTTTTCATAGGTCGCTTCACTTGGATCTCGAAATCGGGGCAACGCGTCTTCGCGTTCCAGCCGGCGCTGCGGACCTCGTCTAGGCCCAGAGCGAGCGCAGCGGAGGTTCACGAGGCTGGTGTGGCGAAAGGGTCACATCTTAACTGTAATGGCGGGGGTCCGCAAAGCGCCGCCGCAATGGCGGACGACCCACCGCCTCAACGGAAGTCGAAGTCATAGGCCACCGCTTCTTGCCCGGGATCCTCCACCTCCAGGACCACCGGCACGGAACCGTGGGGCCCGATGCCGGCGTGTGGATCGATGCCCTGGGGCAGGTACTGACCGGGCGCAAACCGGCGCAGGGCGACGGCTTGCCCCGCCAAATCGAAGAACCGTACCTGCAGGTAAGGGTAAGCCTGCCGGAAGGCGGCATCGTTCTGCACGATCAGCGAGATCACCAGGGCATGTTTCCGGGTCGGATCGTTGTACACGCGGCGGTCCAGGATATCGAAATCCGCCAGCACCTTGGGCAATGGTACCCGGCAACCGGTGAGATGGCAGAAGGGTTCCAGCCAGGGGCGCAGCCCCGGATAATAGACCAGGTTCGCGCTCTGAAAGTAGACGAACTGTCCCAGGAGCGTGGCCAGTAGCAGTAGGATCCCCGCGCTCCAGGCGGCGGTGGCTACCGGGGAATGGGTGCGGAGCCGGGGCGGCGCCAAATCCTCCCAGAGTGCCGCCGGGATGAACTCCCGTGCGTCCTCATCTGCGGTGTTCCCGGCGGTGGGCTCAATAGCAGCCGGTTCAAGGGCGGCGCCGGGATCCGGCTCGACCGTCGCCCGGTCCGCACCAGGCGGGGCCCCGCCCGGCGTCGGCGCAGGCGCCCGGGATGGGGGCTCCGGCGCGTCGTCCTCCAGCACCGGGATCTCCACCCAGATCAGCGGTGGGGTCCCGGCGCCATCCAGATCGCCCTCCAGAGGGGGGGCGGAATGGGCCCGTGCCGGGGATACCGGTGCGGTATCCCCCAGGGGCGCCTCTTCCCAGTGGTCCTCCCAATCCCAGCGGTCGGCGACTTGGTCCTGGGCCCCCTCGGGTTCGGCATTCTTTGGACCGAGGTCCGCATCGGGCGCCGGCGGTTGGTTCGTTTCCGGCGCGCGGATGGCGGCCGTCACATCCGTATCCGCGACCGCGGGTGCTTCGGGGACCGGGACGGCGTCGGCGGCAGGTGCCGCCACCGGTTCGGTTACCGGGATGGCGTCCAGGATCGGAAACCCAGGGTCGCCTTCCTGCAGCCGCTCCAGTGCGTTGAAATTCTGGCGGCAACTGGTGCAGAACACATGACCCTGACCGACCCGCAGGGTGATGGCGCGGATGCGGTAATAGGACTTGCAGTGGGTGCACTGGGTGAACATGGGGCCGTGGCTCACCGGTGCCCGGCCGCTGTTGCGCCCCGGCGCCGGGTGACCCCAGTCTCCAGCGCTGACGCGCTCTGGACCTGAACCGCGAACCATTCCATTGAATCCCTCATTCCTGGCGCCGTCCCCTGAGCAACACCCAACCCTCCCGGCGGCGCGGGGGCTCCATGGTAAACCACGGACGGTAGGCCTGCATCACCCCTTCGGCCTGTTCCTCCAGCACCCCGGCGAGGGCCAGGGCGCCGCCGGGCCGCAGGTAGCCCGCGAACCTGGGTGCCAAAACCTTGAGGGGTTCCGCCAGGATGTTGGCTACCAACCGGTCCACGGTGGTGGGACCGATCTGAGTATCCAGCGTGTCCGGCGCGAGGACCCGCAGACGCTCGGCGACGCCGTTGCGGTGGGCGTTGTCGACGCTGGCCTGCAGCGCCTGCGGATCGTGGTCCACCGCCCAGACCCGGGATGCCCCCAGCTTCGCGGCGGCGATGGCCAGTATCCCCGACCCGCATCCGTAATCCATTACCGTGCCGGCGTCCGCCGTGGTTTGGTCCAGCCACTCCAGGCATAAGGCGGTGCTCGGGTGGGTGCCGGTGCCGAAGGCCAGCCCCGGGTCCAGGAACACCACGACCGCGTCCGGTTGCGGTGGCGTCTGGCCATGCGGGCACACCCACAGGCGGTTCCCGAAACCCATGGGCCGGAAGTCGCGGAGCCAGACCCGCGCCCAATCCTGATCCGGCAGGCTGGCGCGGTCGAGTGCCACGGAGGTGCGGCTCAGGGCGCGTGCCAGTTGCCCGGCCACCGCCTCCGCATCGGTGTGTGCGGGGAACAGGCCCACCACCCGGGTACGCGGCCAGAGCGGGGTGGCGCCGGGCGCGGGTTCATAGAGTGGATCGGCGCCCTCGGGTTCCAGGGTAACCGCCACCGCTCCGGCCTCGCTCAGGCACTCGGCGAGGCGATCCGGGTCTTCGCCGGGCAGTTCCAGTGACAGTTGCAGCCAGGGCATGGGGCGTGGCGCCGCCGCGTTGGGATGAGCCCGCTATTCTACCGGCCGGCGGCGCCATGGGCGATGCGCGCCGCCAGCGCGGTCCACTGCGACGCCCGCCGCGCCCGCGGCACGCAGGGTCCGCGGCGTCGCGCACATACCGGACTGCGCGTATACCGCCGGCGCGGCCGCCGGTTTCCCCTTACGCTTCGAGCTTCTTCTCCAGATAGTGGATGTCGACCCCGCCGCGGGCGAAGGCGCTGTCGCTGATCAGGTCGAGCAGCAGCGGCACGTTGGTGCGGATCCCCTCGATCACCACCTCGGTCAGGGCGGTGTGCATGCGCGCCAGGGCAGAGGCCCGGGTGTCGCCATGGGCGATGAGCTTGCCGATCAGGGAATCGTAGTAGGGTGGCACCGTATAGCCGTTGTAGATATGCGAGTCCAGCCGTATCCCCGGCCCCCCCGGTGCGTGGAACTGGGTAATGGTGCCCGGGGAGGGCACGAAGTGCCGTGGGTCCTCCGCGCAGATCCGGCATTCCACCGCATGGCCGCGGATCTTCACCGCGTCCTGCTTGAGGCTCAAGGGCTCGCCCGCCGCGATCCGCAGTTGCTCCTTCACCAAGTCTACGCCGGTCACCATTTCGGTGACCGGGTGTTCCACCTGGATGCGGGTGTTCATCTCGATGAAATAGAATTCCCCGTCCTGGTACAGGAACTCGAAGGTCCCGGCACCGCGGTAGCCGATGGCGCGGCACGCCTCCGCGCAGCGTTCTCCGATGGTCTTGCGCTGGACATCGGTGATGCCCGGGGCCGGCGCCTCTTCGATCACCTTCTGATGGCGGCGTTGGAGGGAACAGTCCCGTTCCCCCAGGTAGATGGCGTCCCCCTGGGTGTCTGCGAGTACCTGGAACTCGACGTGACGCGGGGTCTCCAGGTACTTTTCCATGTACACCACGGGATTGCCGAAGGCGGTCTGAGCCTCGGTGCGGGTCAGGGAGACCGCGTTGAGCAGCGCGCCTTCGGCGTGGACCACCCGCATGCCGCGCCCGCCCCCGCCGCCGGCGGCCTTGATGATCACCGGGAAACCGATCTCCTGCGCGAGGGCAATATTCGTATCCGGGTCGTCCCCCAGAGGGCCGTCGGAACCCGGGACACAGGGGATGCCCGCCGCCTTCATGGCGCGGATCGCGGAGATCTTGTCCCCCATCAGCCGGATGGTTTCCGGCCGCGGGCCGATGAAGATGAAACCGCTGCTCTCCACCCGCTCCGCGAAATCGGCGTTCTCCGACAGGAAGCCGTAGCCGGGGTGGATCGCCACCGCGTCAGTGACCTCCGCGGCGCTGATCAGCGCGGGCATATTGAGGTAACTCTGCTCGGAGGGCGGCGGGCCGATGCACACCGACTCGTCTGCCAGTAGCACGTGCTTGAGTCCCCGGTCCGCGGTGGAATGGACCGCGACGGTCTTGATGCCCATTTCCCGGCACGCGCGCAGGATGCGCAGCGCGATCTCTCCGCGGTTGGCGATGACGATCTTATCCAACATGGTGTTCCTTACCCGTGTTCCAGGGCGTTGGGGCAGGGTGCGGGGATTCCGGCCGGACCCGCGTTCCCATGTGGTGTGCGGTGCGGCGTCCTACGGTTGGGCCCGCCATGGGTGCCCGGCCCCGAGGTTGGTTGAACGAAGGAGGATGCCTACGCACGGGGTGTTCCCCGCTCAGGCCACGGCGTGCGGGCCGCCGACCCGGAGGGATAGGGCTGGAACAAAAGGCGGTATCCACGGGGGCAGCGGTCCAGACCGGTGGCGGGTAGGCGTCCGATGGTCACGCGATCACGAACAACGGTTGGCCGTACTCCACCGGTTGTCCGTTCTCGCCCACGATCGCCTTTATTACCCCGGCCACATCCGACTCGATCTGGTTCAGCATCTTCATGGCCTCGATGATGCACAACACGTCCCCGGCCTGGATCGACTGACCCACCTGCACGAAGGGACTCGCCCCCGGCGTGGGGGCCTGGTAGAAGGTCCCCACCATGGGGGAATGGATGACGTGCCCACTGGGCAGGGCGTCTTCCGCGGTTTCCACTGGGGCCGTTGCCCCCGGCGTGCCCGCCGCCGCCGGAGGCGGCACCATATAGGTAGCATAGCCAGCGCGCGGGTCCGCCGGCGGCACCGGGCCATAACGGCTGATGCGCACCGATTCCTCCCCTTCACGGATTTCCAGTTCCGCGAGGTTGGATTCCTCCAGCAGCTCGATGAGTTTCTTTACTTTTCGGATATCCATCAGTCGGTTCCGTGGAGATCAGGGATGCTTGGCCAAGTGCGCGATGGCCGCCTGCAAGGCCAGTTCATAGCCCTGGGCGCCGAGCCCGGTGATCACTCCGAGGGCGATGTCGGAGAAGTGCGAATGGTGACGGAACGGCTCCCGGGCGTGGACATTGGAGAGGTGCACTTCTATAAACGGGATGCCGACCGCCAACAGCGCGTCGCGCAGGGCAACGCTGGTATGGGTGAAGGCGGCCGGGTTGAGGATCAGAAACGCCACGCCCTCCGCAGGTGCCCGCTGCACGCGCTCGACCAGCTCGTGTTCGGCGTTGCTTTGGAAACTCACCACCTCGTGGCCCGCGGCCCGACCCGCCGTCGCCAGACCGGCGTCGATCTCGGCAAGCGTCGTCGACCCGTAGTGGGCGGGCTCGCGCCCGCCCAGCAGGTTCAGATTGGGTCCGTGTAGGACCAGGATCCTGGTCATGGGTGCCACCGATTATGTCCACGCCTGCCCGGTTCGTGATCAGGTCCGTTTCGGGCATCTCGCCACCCCATGCCCCGGGAGGTGCCGCGATCATAGCAACGCGAAATGCGTATTGTCCAATTTGGTGGAGATTGGAGACGTTCCCTGCACATTCCTCTCAAAAACGTCGTTGCGTAGCCGTGGATTCCACGCGCATGTCTAACCGTGAGCTTGCGTGGTGGATTTGGCTCGGTTGAGGGGGATGAACATGGAATTAACTGCCATCAGCCCCTGGAGGCACCGACGTCATTTCCCGGTTGCCGGAAGGAGAGAAGTCCACCGCTTTCGCTCTCAACCAAGCCTCGGGGTGCAGCATCCGCCGCGCCCCGAGGCGACCGTTCGGTTCACAAGGACCTCCCCGGGATTCGGTAGTGATTCAGCTGATCTCGGAGTGGTGAGGACCTCGTCATGGCGCTACACTGACTGTCGTGTTTGGGGATGCCGCCCGGAGAACGCGCGTGGTCCGGAGATTTTTCAGATGTGCCCGCACTCCATCGTAGATGCAGTGCCTCGCAGGCAAGGTGGCCGATGGAGAATTATTCCCCGGAGTTGATCAAGGCGGTGGGCCATGGCGCTGGTCCCGGATACGCCCAGTATTACTTCTGTGAGGACCTGTTCTACCCAGAGGATGTCTTTCTGGCGTCTTATCCGCGCTCTGGTAGCCATTTTGTCCGCTTCCTGATCGCAACCGCCTTAGAACTTCGCGATACTGAGAAGTTGCCTCAAAGCTTGGCGGCGATGGCACGGGTGCCGGATGTCCATGCCACGGACCTTCGCGGAGGGACCCCGGGGCCGCGGATCATCAAGACCCACTTTCCGTGGGATCCGCGCTATCGGAGAGTAGTCCATTTGATTCGCGACCCGCGTGATGTCGCCGCGTCTTACTATTGGTACAGTCGACGTAAACCACAGCTATTTTTTGAGAGACTCTCCGCGTTTCCCAGCCCCGCTGACTTTGCCGAACGCTTTCTGGGTGGTGGGGTTTGGCCGAGCGATCCGCGGCGCCATACCGAGAGCTATGCGACCGCCCCATCGTCCACCGCCTGCATGCGGGTACGCTACGAAGATTTGCTACGGGCGCCGTCACGTGAGGTCGGGCGCCTGCTCCGATTCCTGGGTATCGAAATTGCACGACCCGCTTTGGAGCAGGTGATCGCTCATGCTTCGTTCTCGAACATGGCACGCCTGTTTGATGAGCAAGCTGTCCGTTCGGGCCATTTGCCACCGCTGCGTGATGACGTGGTGCGCAAGGGGCGTGTGGGGGCTTACCGGGACGATCTGCCCGCGTCAGTGGTCGCGGCGCTGGAGGCCAAGCTAGGCGTCGAGTTGGCACGTTACGGCTACTCAGAGGTTTTGTCCGGATGAACGCGCAACGGAGCCCACGAACTGGAACTGGGTAACTTCGTTGACCAACCGGATGTCCTCGGGGTGTAGCGGCGGGCGAAGGGCCACGCCGGTCTGTGATGCGCCCGGTGGCCTGGAACTGGGCGATGAGGCGGATCATCTTGGGCGCGCGAGAGGTCAGTGACCTTGTCCGTTTGGGCTCATGCGTCATTGGATGAGGTTTAGGCAGTAGGCAGGCTGGACATCGTCGCCTAGCCGAGGCAGCCTTGGCGGGCCAAACGCCCCGGGAGGGTGACCACCCGGATCCGGGACACCGTCACGAGCAGACCGCAACCCGAATGGGATCCGCCGCCAACACCCTGCTCAGGGGAAAGAAACGTAGGGCCCGTGAGTGGCTCAGTGCCGGTCGCGCTGCCGAGGTGCGAGCGCTGCTCGAGCCGATCTGCCGGCGCTATCCCCGCGACCCGGAGGTCTGGTATCTGTTGGGACAAGCGCAGGGGCAGACCGGGGCGTGTGCGGAGGCGCACGGCAGCCTTCGGTGCGCAGCAGATCTCGCCCCGGCGGACCCGGCGGTATGGTTTTTTCTGGGAAACACCCTGCTCGCCCTCGACCGGTACGGCGAGGCGGTGTCCGCCT
>NCBI01000046.1 GCA_002255365.1 Chromatiales bacterium 21-64-14 | reverse complement strand
TCGTCAACGCCGCCGTCAACGTCGTCTTCCCATGGTCCACGTGGCCTATCGTCCCCACGTTTACATGCGGCTTCTTACGCTCGTACTTTCCCTTGGACACGGTTAGGTCACCTCATCTCTTGTGTTCAGATGTCGCGGGATCCTGGAGCCCGACGCGTCACGACGCCTTCTTTACCACCTGCTCTGCGATATTCGCCGGCGCTTCGGCGTATTTGGAGAATTCCATGGTGTACGTCGCCCGCCCCTGGGTTGCGGAACGCAGGTCGGTGGAATAACCGAACATCTCGGCCAGGGGGACTTCGGCGCGGATGATCTTCCCCGCTGGCGTCTCTTCCACACCCTGCAGGATGCCACGCCGCCGATTAAGGTCACCCATCACATCACCCATGTACTCCTCCGGGGTCACCGCTTCGACCTTCATGATCGGCTCCAACAGTACCGGCGACGCCTTTCGCGCCCCTTCCTTGAAGGCCATGGAGCCAGCTATCTTGAACGCCATCTCCGAGGAATCCACCTCGTGGTAGGAACCGTCGAACAGGGTCGCCTTCACATCCACTACCGGATAGCCGGCCATTACACCGTTCTGTAACTGCTCCTGAATACCTTTATCCACGGCACCGATGTACTCCCGAGGAACGACGCCACCGACGATGCCATTGACGAACTCATAGCCCTCGCCGGGCGCCTTCGGTTCAATACGCAGCCATACATGACCATATTGGCCCCGCCCACCGGTCTGGCGCACGAATTTGCCTTCCTGCTCGACGCTCTTCCGGATCGTCTCGCGGTAAGCGACCTGCGGTTTACCGACGTTGGCCTCGACCTTGAACTCCCGGCGCATGCGGTCGACGAGGATTTCCAGGTGTAGCTCGCCCATCCCGGAAATAATTGTCTGCCCCGACTCCTCGTCGGTATGGACGCGGAACGACGGATCCTCCTGCGCCAGCTTCTGCAGCGCAATCCCCATTTTCTCCTGATCCACCTTCGTCTTCGGCTCCACCGCCTGGGAAATCACCGGCTCCGGAAATTCCATACGCTCCAGGACAATCACCTTGTTCATATCCGACAGGGTATCGCCCGTCGTCACGTCCTTGAGTCCGACGCACGCGGCGATATCACCAGCCCGCACTTCCTTCGTCTCTTCCCGGTGGTTGGCATGCATGTGGAGCAGGCGGCCGATGCGTTCCTTTTTGCCCTTCACCGGATTGAACACGGTATCTCCGGAATTGATCATCCCGGAATACACGCGGATGTAGGTCAGACTTCCGACAAACGGATCCGTGGCGATCTTGAACGCCAGGGCCGAGAACGGTTCGCCGTCAGTGGCGTGGCGCTCGGCCTCGGTGTTCGCGGCGTCATCAAGATGGCCCTTGATCGCCGGTACATCCGCCGGCGAAGGCAACAGCTCGATCACCGCGTCGAGCATCGCCTGCACACCCTTATTCTTGAACGCCGAACCGCACAGGACCGGCACGATCTCATTGGCCAGGGTACGCGCCCGCAGGCCGTTGCGGATCTCGTCGGTGTCCAGCTCGCCGCCCTCGAGGTACTTCTCCATCAGTTCCTCGTTGGCCTCAGCAGCAGCCTCCACCATCGTTTCGCGCCATGTCTTGCAAGCTTCGAGCATGTCGGCGGGGATATCCCGCGCCTCATAGCTCATACCAAGAGTCGCGTCATCCCAATAGATCGCACGCATTTCGATCAGATCTACAACACCCGCGAAGCCTTCCTCCGCCCCGATGGGCAGCTGCACCGGGATCGCATTGGCGCCCACCCGCTCGCGGATCTGTTTCACGACGCGCAGGAAGTTGGCTCCCATGCGATCCATTTTGTTCACAAACGCCAAGCGCGGCACGCGATACCGGTTCGCCTGCCGCCAGACGGTCTCGGATTGCGGCTCGACTCCGCCGACCGCGCAGAACACCGCCACCACGCCGTCCAGCACCCGCATGGACCGTTCTACTTCGATGGTGAAGTCTACGTGCCCGGGCGTATCGATGATGTTGATGCGGTGCTGAGGATACTGCTTATCCATGCCCTGCCAGTAGCAGGTGGTCGCTGCCGAGGTGATCGTGATGCCGCGCTCCTGCTCCTGTTCCATCCAGTCCATTACCGCCGCACCTTCATGCACTTCACCCATCTTATGGGAAATGCCGGTGTAGAACAGGATGCGCTCGGTCGTCGTGGTCTTCCCAGCATCGATATGGGCAGCGATGCCGATGTTGCGATAGCGCTCAATTGGGGTTTTGCGTGCCACGATACCGACCTCTTAATTACTTACCAGTTCCCGCGCCACCAGACGACCACATGCGACGGGATTCGCCGAACATCCACCGTGCACCGGCCGGATCGCCACCGCACGCTCGGGTATACCGCGCGCTATCGCTGCGGTAAAAGCATATCCAGGAACCCGATGCATGGAATCCGCACTCCCGCATCACCACCGGTAGTGCGAGAAGGCCTTGTTGGCCTCTGCCATACGGTGGGTATCTTCGCGCTTCTTCACCGCCGCGCCGCGGTTCTCCGCGGCCTCCATCAGCTCGTTGGCCAAGCGCGCCGCCATTGATTTCTCTCCGCGCTTGCGAGCAGCGTCTATGATCCAGCGCATCGCGAGCGAAGAACGGCGTACCGGCCGGACTTCCACCGGAACCTGATAAGTCGCGCCACCGACCCGTCGTGACTTGACTTCCACGATGGGACGCACATTGTCCAGCGCGTGGTCCAACACCTGGACTGGGTTCTCCTTACCCTTGCTGGTGATCTGCTCCAGGGCCCCGTACACGATGCGCTCCGCCGCGGCCTTCTTGCCGCTATCCATCACCATACTGATGAATTTTGTGAGCGTTTCGCTACGGAACTTCGGGTCCGGCAAGATGGACCGTTGCGGAACTATTCCTCTTCTCGGCATTGGCTCTTACTCATCCTGATGCTGTGCTGTAACGGTACCGACTCAGGTCTTCGGGCGCTTTACGCCGTACTTGGAACGACCCTGTTTGCGGTTGTTCACCCCCGCGGTGTCCAGGCTCCCGCGCACCACGTGGTAGCGCACACCCGGAAGGTCCTTTACGCGGCCACCGCGGATCAGCACGACAGAGTGCTCCTGCAGGTTGTGGCCTTCGCCTCCGATATACGTCGTAACCTCAAACCCGTTGGTCAGCCGGACGCGCGCAACCTTCCGCAGAGCCGAGTTGGGCTTTTTCGGGGTGGTCGTATAGACCCGCGTGCATACCCCGCGCTTCTGGGGCGAACCACCCAGCGCCGGGACCTTGCTCTTTTCCTGTTTGCGGGTGCGCGCGCTGCGCACCAACTGGTTGATCGTCGTCATGGATACCCATACTCCGCCTGATGAACCGTGCGCATCTCATGCGCGGGCGCGAAAAGCCGGGACGGAGCGCCACCGCTCCGCTCAAAATCGACGCGAATAGTGCAATCTATTCAACGAGATTCTGCGCAGAAGCGGGCCACCCTCCCGCCTTTGCGGTAGGCCCGAAAATCCGGATCGGCAGGATCCTTGTTGGCCCGACCCGAAAACAAACGACAGGCCGGATTTCTCCGGCCTGTCGGGAGACAGGCGATTCTAAGGAGGCCGCCCTACGGTGTCAAGCGTAACCACACCGAGCGGGGGCCACCCCCACGAGCCTTCGTCAAGATTCTGACGATACGTCCACTGCCTGATCCGCAGCCTCCGCCATGCCACCCAGGGAATCCGTTTCGAGAGGCCCCCCAGGAAGCCCCTCGCGGCCCCGTTCCCGGCGCCGCTCAGCGTGGTAGACCTGCCCGGTCCCGGCGGGAATAAGCCGCCCGACGATCACGTTCTCCTTCAGGCCCCGGAGCTCGTCGCGCAGGCCCCGTACCGCAGCCTCCGTGAGCACCCGGGTGGTTTCCTGGAAGGACGCGGCGGAGATGAAGGAATCGGTGGACAACGACGCCTTGGTGATCCCCAGGAGGACCGGATCGACCCTTGCCGCGGTCTTCCCTTGCGCCTCGAGCCGGCGGTTCTCCTCCACCACCCGGGCCCGTTCCGCCTGCTCCCCCTTCAGGAAGCGGCTCTCCCCTGGCTCCACCACCTCGACCTTGCGCAGCATTTGACGAATGATGATCTCGATGTGCTTGTCGTTGATCCGAACGCCCTGGAGACGGTAGACGTCCTGGATCTCCTTGACCAGATAGGATGCCAGGGCCCGGACTCCCAACAAGCGCAGGATATCGTGGGGGTTTGGATCCCCGTCGGCGATAGGCTCGCCCCGCTCCACGTGCTCACCCTCGAAGACGGTAATATGGCGCCACTTCGGAATCAGTTCCTCGTGTTGATTCGCCGCATCGTCCGTGATGATCAGGCGCTGACGTCCCTTGGTGTCCTTGCCGAAGCTGACCGTTCCCGAGATCTCCGCCAGAATAGCCGGTTCCTTAGGTTTGCGGGCCTCGAAAAGATCCGCCACCCGGGGCAGGCCACCCGTAATGTCGCGGGTCTTGCTGGACTCCTGCGGGATACGGGCGATCACATCGCCCACTCCCACCCATGCGCCGTCGTCGACACTGGCGATAGCACCATGGGGCAAATAATACTGGGCCGACTTGTCAGTCCCCGGGATGCAGACATCGTTGCCTGCTTCATCCAGCAGCCGGATCATGGGCCGCAGGTCCTTGCCTACGGTACCGCGCTGCTTCGGGTCCATCACCACCATTGAGCTCAGGCCGGTCATCTCGTCCGCCTGGCGTTGAACGGTAACGCCTTCGATGAAGTCCGAGTAGCGCAGACGCCCTGCAACTTCGGTTACGACCGGGTGCGTATGGGGATCCCAATTGGCCACCACTTGGCCTTGCTCCACAGCGTCGCTATCCTCCACGGTCAGCACCGCGCCGTAGGGAACCTTGTAACGTTCCCGCTCACGGCCCATGTCGTCCATGACCGCCAGCTCGCCGGACCGGGACACCGCTACGTGGTTACCCGTCTTCTTGTGTTTCACGAGCTTGATGTTGCGCAGCTTGATGGTGCCTTTGGACTTAATCTCCACACTGTTGATGGCAACGGCCCGGGATGCGGCTCCGCCGATGTGGAACGTACGCATAGTGAGCTGGGTGCCCGGCTCGCCGATGCTCTGGGCGGCGATCACACCCACGGCCTCCCCCATATTTACCCGGTGGCCCCGCGCCAAGTCGCGACCGTAACAGGCGGCGCACACCCCGTACCGGGTCTCACAGGAAATCGGGGAGCGCACCACCACATGGTCGACACCCATCTGCTCGAGACGAGCGACCCAGCGTTCATCCAGAAGCGTTCCCGTCGGGACCGCCACCTCATCCGTCCCCGGCTTGAGCACATCCTGTACGACGGTACGACCCAACACGCGGTCGCGTAGCGGCTCCACCACGTCGCCGCCTTCGACCAAAGGTGTCATCGCCAGCCCCTCGGACGTACCGCAGTCAAATTCCGTGACCACCAGATCTTGGGCCACATCCACCAAGCGCCGGGTCAGGTAACCAGAGTTGGCGGTCTTGAGTGCGGTGTCCGCCAAGCCTTTGCGCGCACCGTGCGTAGAAATAAAGTATTGCAGGACGTCAAGTCCCTCGCGGAAATTCGCGGTGATCGGCGTCTCGATGATCGACCCGTCCGGCTTGGCCATCAGGCCCCGCATTCCCGCCAACTGGCGAATCTGCTGCGCGCTGCCACGAGCACCGGAATCGGCCATCATGAAGATGGGGTTGAACGACCTCTGCTTCACGACAGCGCCATGGGCATCCTTCACTTCGTAGCTTCCCAGCTTCTCCATCATCGCTTTGGCAACTACGTCATTGGTGTGCGACCAGATATCGACCACCTTGTTGTATCGCTCACCATTCGTCACCAAACCGGAGGCATACTGGCCTTCGATGTCCTTCACCTGGGCTTCGGCGGCTGCCAAAATCGCCGGCTTCTGATCCGGAACCACCATATCCTCCACACCGAAGGACGCTCCGGACCGGGTGGCGTAATAGAAGCCCGTATACATGAGCCGATCCGCGAACACCACCGTGTCCTTCAGTCCGACGTCGCGGTAAGCGGAATTAATGAGCCTGGAAATCGCCTTCTTGTTCATGTCCTGGTTGACCAGGTCGAAGGACATCCCCTCGGGGAGAATCTCCGACATCAGGGCGCGTCCAACGGTGGTTTCCACGAGCCGGCGCACGGTACGCCGCTCGCCATGTTCGTCGGGCACCACTTCCCGTATGCGGACTTTGACCTTCGCGTGCAGGGCCGCCACGCGATTCTCATAGGCCCGGTGGACCTCGGCAACATCGGCGAATATCATGCCCTCGCCCGGCGCATTAACCGCCTCTCGTGTCATGTAGTACAGGCCTAGGACGACGTCTTGCGACGGCACGATGATTGGCTCGCCGTTGGCCGGGGACAGAATGTTATTGGTCGACATCATCAGCACCCGCGCCTCGATCTGTGCCTCCAGCGAGAGCGGGACATGGACGGCCATCTGATCGCCATCGAAGTCGGCGTTGAAGGCGGCGCAGACCAGCGGATGGAGCTGAATGGCCTTGCCTTCAATCAACACCGGCTCGAAGGCTTGAATCCCGAGGCGATGCAGGGTGGGCGCGCGGTTGAGCATGACCGGATGCTCCCGGATCACCTCTTCGAGGATATCCCACACCTCGGCCACTTCGCGCTCGACCATCTTCTTGGCAGCCTTGATGGTGGTAGCAAGACCGCGGCGCTGCAGCTTCCCGAAGATAAAGGGCTTGAACAACTCCAGGGCCATCTTTTTCGGAAGTCCGCACTGATGCAGGCGCAGCGTAGGTCCAACTACGATCACGGACCGCCCGGAGTAGTCCACGCGCTTGCCCAGGAGATTCTGCCGGAAGCGGCCCTGCTTACCCTTGATCATGTCCGCCAGGGACTTAAGCGGGCGCTTGTTGGTGCCGGTAATGGCACGTCCGCGCCGGCCGTTGTCCAGTAGCGCATCCACGGACTCCTGCAGCATGCGCTTCTCGTTACGCACGATGATATCGGGTGCGTTCAGCTCCAACAGACGCTTGAGTCGGTTGTTGCGGTTGATGACCCTCCGGTACAAGTCATTCAGGTCCGACGTCGCGAAGCGGCCCCCATCCAGCGGAACCAATGGGCGCAGGTCCGGCGGCAGTACCGGAAGAACGACCAGGATCATCCACTCCGGTCGGTTCCGGGACTCCACGAACGATTCGATCAGCTTGAGGCGTTTGGAATAGCGCTTGAGCTTGGCATCGGAAGCGGTGCTGGCGATCTCCTCATGCAACCGGGTCGCTTCGGACTTCAGATCCAACGACTTCAGCAGCTCATAGACCGCTTCGGCACCCATGCGCGCGTCGAATTCATCGCCGTTCTCTTCGATCGCCTCCAGATACTGCTCGTCGGTGAGCAGCTGGCCACGCTCGAGTTGAGTCATACCGGGATCCACCACCACGAACGCCTCAAAATACAGGACACGCTCGATGTCACGCAGGGTCATATCCAGAAGCAGGCCGATACGCGACGGCAGCGACTTCAGGAACCAGATGTGTGCCACCGGGCTCGCCAACTCGATGTGCCCCATGCGGTCACGGCGCACCTTGGCGACCGTAACCTCGACGCCGCATTTCTCGCAAATCACCCCGCGGTGTTTGAGGCGCTTGTATTTCCCGCACAGACACTCGTAATCCTTGATCGGCCCGAAGATCTTCGCGCAGAACAAGCCATCACGCTCGGGTTTGAACGTCCGATAATTGATGGTCTCCGGCTTTTTCACCTCGCCGTAGGACCAGGAACGAATCATGTCGGGCGACGCCAAACCAATGCGGATGACATCGAAGTCCTCCACCTGACCCTGCTGCTTCAATAGATTGAGTAGATCTTTCATCGCGTCACCTGTTCCGAAGGTTCGGGGATCACGGGAGGCGTGTCAGTGCTCCCGCGCGGCGCCTCAACAGCCTTTCGGGTCAGTTCTCCTGTTCCAACTCGATATTGATCGCGAGCGAGCGGATTTCCTTGACCAGAACATTGAAGGACTCCGGCATGCCCGCTTCCATGTGATAGTCGCCGTCCACGATATTCTTGTACATCTTAGTGCGACCGTTGACATCGTCGGACTTGACCGTAAGCATCTCCTGCAAGGTATAGGCGGCCCCATAGGCCTCCAGGGCCCAGACCTCCATCTCGCCGAAACGCTGGCCGCCAAATTGCGCCTTACCACCTAGAGGCTGCTGCGTGACCAAGCTGTACGGTCCCGTCGAACGGGCATGCATCTTGTCATCCACGAGGTGATTGAGCTTGATCATGTACATGTAACCGACAGTAATCGGCTTGTCGAAAGCCTCGCCGGTGCGCCCGTCGATCAGTGTCGCTTGGCCCGACTCGGGAAGTCCCGCGATACGCAACATGGACTTGATCTCATCCTCCGCCGCCCCGTCGAACACCGGTGTCGCCATGGGCACGCCAGCGCGGAGATTCTGCGCCAAGTGTGTGATCTCCTCGTCACTAAGCGACTTCAAGTCCACCATGCGACCACTGGTGTTGTAGATCTGGTCGAGGAACTTGCGTACCTCCGCCGCTTTGGCCTGAGCGTCGAGCATGTCGCCGATCCGCCGGCCGAGCCCCTTCGCGGCCCAACCCAGGTGGGTCTCCAGCACCTGTCCCACGTTCATCCGCGACGGCACCCCCAGCGGGTTCAGCACGATATCCACAGGCGTACCGTCTTCCAGATAGGGCATGTCCTCCACCGGCACGATCCGCGAGATCACGCCCTTGTTCCCGTGGCGGCCTGCCATCTTGTCACCGGGCTGGGTGCGACGCTTGACCGCCAAGTAGACCTTGACCATCTTCAACACACCGGGGGCCAGATCATCGCCCGCGGTGATCTTGGCCTTCTTCTCCTCAAACCTACGGTCGAAATCCTTGCGCAGCGCCTTGATCTGTTGCGCTACTGCCTCGAGCTGACGGTTCGCGTCCTCGTTACGCAGCCGGATTTCAAACCATTTCTCGCGCGAAACCTCGGTCAGATAGGTCTTTGCGATCTTGGCGCCCGCCTTGAGCCCCTTGGGACCTCCTTCCGCAGTCTTGCCCACCAGCAGGCGCTCCACCCGCTGGAAGGTGTCGTCTTCCACGATGCGCAGCTGATCGTTCAGGTCCTTCTTGATGCTGGCGAGCTCCATCTCCTCGATCTCGAGGGCGCGCTGGTCCTTGTCAACCCCATCGCGCGTGAACACCTGCACGTCGATCACCGTACCATCCATACCCGAGGGCACCCGCAACGAGGTGTCCTTAACATCGGACGCCTTTTCGCCGAAAATCGCCCGCAACAGCTTCTCCTCCGGGGTGAGTTGGGTTTCGCCCTTGGGCGTGACCTTCCCCACGAGTATGTCGCCGGTCTTCACCTCGGCACCGATATACACGATGCCCGATTCATCCAACTTCGACAGGGCGTATTCGCCCACGTTTGGAATGTCCGAGGTGATCTCTTCCGGACCCAGCTTGGTATCGCGGGCGACGCAGGTCAGTTCCTCGATGTGGATGGTAGTGAACCGGTCCTCCTGGACCACACGCTCGGAGATAAGGATGGAATCCTCGAAGTTGTATCCGTGCCAGGGCATGAACGCGACCAACAGGTTCTGACCCAGGGCCAATTCCCCCATGTCAGTGGACGACCCGTCCGCCAACACGTCCCCCCTAGCGATTACATCGCCGGGATGGATCAGGGGCCGCTGGTTAATCGAGGTGTTCTGGTTCGACCGCGTATATTTGATCAGGTTGTAGATATCCACCCCAGGCTCGCCAGGAACGGTCTCATCATCGTTCACCCGCACCACGACGCGCCCTGCGTCCACTGAATCGACCACGCCACCACGCTCGGCAACCACTGCGGTTCCCGAGTCGATCGCCACCGTACGCTCCATTCCGGTACCTACCAGCGGCTTCTCGGCACGCAGCGTCGGAACCGCTTGGCGCTGCATGTTGGAACCCATCAACGCCCGGTTGGCGTCATCGTGCTCCAGGAACGGGATCAGGCTCGCCGCCACGGATACGATCTGCATTGGAGAAACATCCATGTATTCCACTTTATCCGGCGTCGACATGGTGAATTCATTGGCATGCCGAGAGGAGACCAAGTCATCCACCAGATTGCCTTTATCGTCCAGGGTGGCATTAGCCTGGGCAATTACGTACTGGCCCTCTTCGATGGCCGAAAGATACTCCACTTGGTCGGTCACTTTCCCATCGGCCACTTTTCGATAGGGGGTCTCCAGAAACCCGTAGGAATTGGTGCGCGCGTAGCAGGACAAAGAATTGATCAGCCCAATGTTCGGGCCTTCCGGGGTCTCGATCGGGCACACGCGCCCGTAGTGGGTCGGGTGTACGTCACGCACCTCGAAACCGGCGCGCTCCCGGGTCAGACCGCCCGGGCCGAGGGCCGACACGCGGCGCTTGTGTGTCACCTCGGAGAGCGGGTTGTTCTGATCCATAAACTGGGACAGCTGGCTTGATCCGAAAAATTCCTTGATCGCGGCGGCCACCGGCTTGGCGTTGATGAGCTCCTGGGGCGTGAGACCTTCGGATTCCGCGAGACTCAAGCGCTCGCGTACTGCACGCTCGACGCGGACCAAGCCGATTCGGAACACGTTTTCCGCCATCTCGCCAACACTACGGATGCGCCGATTACCCAAGTGATCGATATCATCGACGTAACCGTTTCCGTTGCGGATATCGATCAGCACCCGCAGGACATCGGTGATGTCCTCCTTGGACAGTACGCCGGGGCCAACGATCTCCTTGCGCCCGACCCGGCGGTTGAACTTCATGCGCCCGACCGACGATAGATCGTAGCGGTCGGAACTGAAAAATAAATTATTGAACAGGTTCTGCGCCGCTTCCTTGGTGGGTGGCTCGCCCGGACGCATCATGCGATAGATCTCAACCAGGGCTTCCAGTTCGCTGGTGGTAGGATCGATGCGCAGCGTGCTGGACATGTATGGACCGCAATCGAAATCGTTCGTGTATAAAGTGCGGATCTCTTTGATGCCAGCCTGCTGGATTTTTTCCACCGCCTCAGGGGTCAATTCATCGTTGGCGACCACAATCAACTCGCCGGTCCCAGTGTCAACCACGTCGTGGGCAATGGTCTTGCCGACCAGGTAATCCGGTGTCACCGCGAGGGTCTTGATTCCGGCCTTCTCCAACTCCCTGATGTGGCGCGCAGTCACGCGCCGGCCGGCCTCGACGAGGACCTTACCCTTGATCTTGATGTCGAAACTGGCAGTCTCGCCACGCAGGCGCTCAGGCAGCAGTTCCAACTGGATCCCGTCTTTGGAGAACTGAAACTGGTTGGTAGCGAAGAATGTTCCCAAAATATCTTCCGTGGAAAACGACAGCGCCCGCAACAGAATCGTCGCAGGCAGCTTGCGCCGACGGTCGATGCGGACGAATACGCAATCCTTGGGATCGAACTCGAAATCGAGCCAGGACCCGCGATACGGAATAACCCGCGCGGAGAACAACAGCTTCCCGGAAGAGTGGGTCTTACCCTTGTCGTGCTCGAAGAAGACACCGGGCGAGCGATGCAACTGGGACACCACCACTCGTTCTGTGCCGTTGATGATGAACGTCCCATTACGCGTCATCAGCGGCAGTTCGCCCATATAGACTTCCTGCTCCTTAATGTCCTTGACGGACTGGGAGCCGGCCTGGGCATCCTTATCATAGATCACCAGACGCAGGGTGACCCGCAAAGGCGCGGCATACGTCATGCCGCGCAGTTGGCACTCCTTCACGTCGAAAACCGGCTCGCCCAGCCGATAGTCCACATACTCGAGCACTGCGTTCCCCGAATAACTGGAGATGGGAAACACCGACTGGAGCGCGGCGTGCAGTCCCGTGGCATCCCGCTGGGTCGCGGGCCGGCCATCCTGAAGAAATTGGCGATAGGAGTCCAGCTGCGTGGCCAGCAGGTAGGGCACCTCCAGGATACGGGGTCGTTTACCGAAATCCTTCCGAATGCGCTTTTTCTCGGTAAAGCTGTAGGCCATCGCAGTTCCTCTCAGTCAAATACTGTCCGCGTTGCGGGGCAACGCCCCGGACGACCCGGCACCGGCGACGGCGCCGTGACACCCGAACGTCCAGCCCAGAAGCGGGACGTTGCACGGACAAGCGGGCGAGGCCGGCAACCAGGGGTCACCAACCTCGCCCATCCCAGTTCATCGCCGACCGGCGAATCCATTCAGGCCGCAAGATCGCGCATCACTACGCGTCCTACTTGATGTCGACGCTGGCACCGGCCTCTTCGAGCTGCTTCTTTATGCCCGCAGCATCGTCCTTGGAGACGGCCTCTTTGATCGTCGACGGGACACCCTCCACCAAGTCCTTGGCCTCTTTCAGGCCCAAGCCAGTCAGGGCACGGACCACCTTAATGACACCAACCTTGTTGGCCCCGTAGCTGCTCATCACTACGTCAAATTCCGTCTGCTCCTCGGCAGCAGCCTCACCACCGGCCGCGGCGGAAGGCGCAGCGGCCACAGCTGCAGCCGCGGAAACACCGAACTTCTCTTCCATCGCGGAAATCAGATCGACAATATCCATCACCGTCATACCGGAGATGGTGTCGAGAATCTCTTCTTTGGATACGGACATGATCAAATCTCCTGAATCGTCTGGTTGTCTGTTGCTCCGCGGATCCGCACCCCTGGGGTCCGATCCGCGGGTCTATGCCTTTTACTACGCAGCCTGTTTTTGATCGCGGATCGCGGCCAACGTACGGACCAGCTTGCCCGGTACCTCGTTGAGGGTGCGCGCAAACTTATCCAACGGCGCCCGCATCACCGCCATCAACAGGCTGAGCGCCTGGTCGCGGGTGGGCAGAGTCGCGATCCGTTGCAGGTCCGTGGCCGGCAGGAGTTGGCCGCTGATCGACACCAGCTTGGGCACAAGCTTGTCATGGGTCTTCGCGAAGTTGCTCACCAGCCGCGCGGCGGCGCCCGGGTCTTCCTGGGAGAACGCCAATACCAGCGGTCCTTGCAACCCCTTGCCCATGCACTCGAACGCGGTTCCCTGCAACGCCCGGCGCGCGAGGGTGTTCTTCACGACCCGAAGGTAGACCCCGCCCGACCGTGCGCTACGGCGCAGTTCAGTCATCTCCTCCACGGTCAGCCCCCGGTACTCGGCGGCTACCGCCGAGTGGGCGCCAGCGGCCACCGCGTTGACCTCCGCGACGATCGCCTGTTTGTCTTCCATTGCAAGTGGCACGTCTCTCACCTCGTCGCTCCGCGGGGTGGCAAAACCACCCCAGCGGGTTGATGGACTCAAGGCATCCTCACGGACGCCCGCCCTTGCGGTGAACGACGCCAGAAAACCTGACGTTGGGTTCACCGTCTGCGCAGGCCGGGCCCATGCCCATTAAGCCTGGTCCAGTCCACCGGCGCACCGGAGTACACGGACTCAGCACCTGCGGTCTTTGACGGCCATCCTGTACCAACACGGCACAAGGCAACCCCAAAGTCTGTTGGGTCCCCGGTAGGCCCGCGGGCCATCGTCCGGGAACCCGGGCCGGGGGAGCGCCGTACCGGCGGACTCCCGGCCCAGCCCGCTGCTAGGTCGCAACCGTCGCCAGCGAGCTCTGATCCACTGGTATACCCGTGCCCATAGTAGTGGACACGGTGATCTTGCGCAGATATATCCCCCGGGCCGTCGCCGGCTTGGCCTTCTGCAGGTCCGCCAGCAGCGCCTGCAAATTTTCCTTCAGGGCCGATATTTCGAAGTCCACCTTCCCGATGCTGCAGTGCACGATGCCTGCCTTGTCGGTCCGATAGCGCACCTGCCCGGCCTTGGCATTGCGTACCGCGCCCGCCACATCCGGGGTCACCGTGCCGACCTTGGGGTTGGGCATCAGGCCACGGGGTCCGAGAACCGGGCCGAGCTGACCCACCACGCGCATGGCGTCCGGCGAGGCGATGACCACGTCGAAGTCCATCTGGCCACCCTTGATACGTTCCGCCAAGTCTTCAAACCCCACCAATTCCGCCCCGGCCGCCCGGGCCGCATCGGCGTTGGCGCCCTGAGCAAAGACTGCAACGCGCACCGACTTGCCGGTGCCGTTGGGCAGCACGGTGGAACCACGCACAACCTGATCGGATTTGCGCGGATCGACCCCCAGGTTCACAGCGACGTCCACCGCCTCCTTGAATTTGGCGCCCGGCAACTCCTTCAGGAGCTGAAGCGCGTCGTCTACCGGATAGAGTTTGCCCGCGACGACCTTCTCCCGGGCCACCCGCATGCGCTTGGAAAGATTGGACATGACTACACTCCCTCGACTTCGATGCCCATGCTGCGGGCACTACCGGCAATGGTACGCACACCGGCATCGATGTCCGCCGCGGTGAGATCCGAGCCCTTGGCCTTCACGATCTCTTCAAGTTGCGCGCGCGTAACCTTCCCCACCTTGTTGCTGTTGGGGGTGGCGCTGCCCTTCGGCAGGCCCAGCGCCTTTTTCAGCAGCACCGACGCCGGCGGCGTCTTGGTGATAAACGTAAAGCTGCGGTCACTGTAAACGGTGATAACGACCGGCGTCGGAAGGCCTGGTTCCATGTCCTGGGTCTGGGCGTTGAAGGCCTTGCAGAACTCCATGATGTTGACGCCGTGCTGTCCCAATGCCGGACCGACCGGCGGACTGGGATTTGCCTTCCCCGCCGCGACTTGCAGCTTGATGTAGGCCTGGATCTTCTTCGCCATGCTATGCTCCTGTGGGTGCTAGCGCCTCGCGGCTCCCCGGTAATTCGGTCTCCGGACGCCGCAGTGCGGTGCGTCCGCCTACTCTCAATGCCTGGACCACCTCGAACCACGTCGGGGTGGAGCTACGCCTTCTCGACCTGGCTGAATTCCAGCTCCACCGGCGTCGGGCGGCCAAAGATCAGCACCGCAACCCGCAAGCGGCTCTTCTCGTAGTTGACCTCTTCCACCACGCCGTTGAAATCGTTGAACGGGCCATCGGTGACCCGCACCACTTCACCCGGCTCAAACAGGACTTTGGGACGTGGCTTCTCGACCCCATCCTGTACCCGCTGCAGGATGGTATCCGCCTCCCGGTCGCTGATCGGCGCCGGGCGGTCAGAGGTCCCGCCCACGAAGCCCATGACCCGGGGCACTTCCTTGACCAAGTGCCAAGTCTCGTCATCCAGATCCATCTGAACAAGCACATAACCCGGGAAGAATTTACGCTCGCTCCGGCGCTTCTGGCCGTCACGCATCTCCACCACTTCCTCGGTGGGCACCAAAATCTGGCCGAATCGGTCCTCCAGACCGCTGCGCGCAATCCGGTCATGGAGCGAGCGCCGCACCTGGTTCTCGTAACCCGAGTAGGTATGCACTACATACCACCGCAATGGCATTCGATCAGCTCCCTTGGCCCGTAAGCAGACGCACCAACCGCAGCAGCCCAAGGTCCAGCACCCAGAGAAGCACGCCGACGAGCAGCACCAAACCAAGAACAACGAGGGTAGTCTGCACGGTCTCTTGACGGGTAGGCCAGACGACCTTGCGCACCTCGCCGCGTGCTTCGCTGACGAAGCCCCAGATACTGTGCCCAAAGGCAGTCTGGGACCCGATGGCAACGGCAATCCCGACGGCTGCCAGCAGGCCCGGCACCCGGAACAGCAGCGGCTGGGCCGCGAAGTAATAGAAGCCGATCACCGCCGAAATCAGGATCAGCACCGCGATTGCGAGCTTTACCGTGTCTAGCGGTGAGGACCGCATTTCCTGTTTTTGAGCCATGGCGTAACGGGTCACGTTGGGTACCGGCGTAAGGACGACAGTAGGCAAGCGCGCCCTTTCATTTCCTTCCGATTGGCAGGCCAGGAGGGACTCGAACCCCCAACCTGCGGTTTTGGAGACCGCTGCTCTGCCAATTGAGCTACTGGCCTAATGAATCGGGCATCAGAATCATGGGCACCGTGCACGGATCGGGTGGTTCACTCGATCACCTTGGCCACGACCCCGGCGCCCACCGTGCGGCCGCCCTCGCGGATCGCAAACCGCACCCCTTCCTCCATCGCAATCGGCCCGATC
>NCBI01000045.1 GCA_002255365.1 Chromatiales bacterium 21-64-14 | reverse complement strand
CCAGATGGTGCTGGCGCGCGCACCGGTGCTTAGGCAGAGGACAATGGAGGCGAAGAGTATCCGGTGAAACCCGTGCAAGTTCCGTTGGCCGTTCATGGCGTTCCTAATACCTCGACCGAGCATCCGTGATAACAGTCGCGGCGCCGGGGTCCTTCCACAGGCGCCTCACGCCCCGCCGGCAACCCCGGGGTGCGTACGATGAGTTCTACGCAGAGTTCTAAGCACGAACCGTGCCGTTCTCTGGCATCCATCCATAATTCATTAATTCAAAAATAATTTATGACTCCGTCATCGATCCGCCGAGCCCCGGGCTGTAAACTTTTCCGACAGACGTCCCGGGGCGAGCTTTTTCTCATGTGGTCTAAATAGTTACGGGGATTCTGCTTTACACCGCCAACTCATCCCGGGAATGAGACACTTGGATGAAATCCAGGCGCGCCCGGTGGGTGCAGGTGAACGCGATGCATGGGTTTCCCACGACACGACGTCGGCGTAATGCCCAACTCCTTCCACCGGTTCGGGATGCACCGCGGTCATGGGGCGGGCGCTAAATACCATCCGCGTTACAGCGTGTTACCCACCCAGTGCCGCAACACGGCGCGCGTAAAATTTTCCGCCATTTTGTCGGACGTCGTGGGGCGGATACGCATCCGGAAGCAGGGATTCCCCGTCCCGTGGGTGGCCGTCAGTAAAAAAACCAGAACAGGCTGATGCCCAGGAACAGGCGGTAGATCACGAAGGGCAGCATTCCGATTCGTTGCAGGAGCCGGAGGAAAAGGTGGATCGTGAGGTACGCGCTGACCCCGGCCACCAGTGCCCCCAGGGCCAACGTCGCCAGGCCGGCGGAGGTCCGTGCGAAGAGTTCGGAACCCACCTCCAGGGCGCCGGCCGCGGCGATGATGGGGATGGACAGCAGAAATGAGTAGCGCGCCGCCGCGGTCCGGTTGATGCCACACAACAGGGCCGCAGTGATGGTGATCCCGGAGCGGGAAGTGCCCGGGATCAGCGCTAGGGCCTGGGCAAGACCGATCACCGTCACGTCCCGCCAGGTCAGTTGGTGCTCGTCGCGGACCCCGTTGCCCCGCCAATCCGCCCACCCGAGTAGGAGACCGAACGCCAGCGTGGCGATGGCGATCACCAGCGGGGTGCGCAGATGGGTTTCCACGGCCTTGTGCAGGAGCAGACCCGCGAATCCCGCCGGCAGGGTCCCAAAGAGTACCGCCCAGGCCAAGCGCGCGTCGGGCGTTGCGCCGCGTCCCCGCAGGCTGGTGGCCCAGTCCCGAGCCATGACGAGGAGTTCGCGGCGGAAATAGGCGACCACGGCCCCCAGGGTGCCCAGATGCACCGCCGTATCGAAGGCCAAGCCCTGATCTGGCCAGCCCAGCAGCCGCGGTACCAGGATGAGGTGCGCGTCGCTGGAGATCGGCAGAAACTCGGTGACCCCTTGCAGCAGCGCCAGCCAGATCGCGTGGAGCGGATCCATCAGCGGTTGTGGGCCCGTGCGCCGGTGGTGGCCGCCGGTGCGGGTGCGGTGGATGCGTCCAGGAAGCGCGGGCGCCGGGATGGGGGCGAGGTGGGGGCCATGGATATGCGCGGGGGTCCGGTCCAGGGGCGTCGGGTTTCGACGGGCGTGCGGCGCACCGCTAGGCGCCAGCCTACAGGCGGTCGCGCAGGTCGCGCAAGGCAAAGCCAGCCAATGGGGCGCGGATGCCGCGGGTCAGGGCCATTACCTTGAACCGCTCCCCCATCTCGCCGGGTAGGGTCAGGGTCTTGGCCTGTTGGGTGAGGGCCAAGTAGCGGACGGTGTCCGTTGGGTCGGAGTCGGCCAGCAGCTCACCGAGTCCGCAGCCGAGCAGGAACTGCGCCTGGGTGGTGAAGCCCGCCACCTCGAGCCCGGCATCCTGAGCGGCTTCCGCGAGCGCCGTGAAGTCGACGTAGGCGGTGATGTCCTGGAGCCCGGTGAGGATCAGCGGGTCCGGATGCGCGCGGTGGCGGTAGTGGCACATCAGGGTCCCCCCGGTGCGCTGCGGGTGGTAGTACTCGCGGCGTGGATAACCGTAATCGATCACCAGCACGACGCCGGCCGCAAGGCCGTCGGCGATAGTGCGCACCCATGGCGTGAGCAGCAGGTTTGTCTCCGAGAGGTAGCCTGGCGGCAGTGGCGCGCCCAGGGTTTCCGACAACCGCGCAACGTAGTCCGCCAAGCGCGGATCCGAGGGTGGACCGATACGCCAGGTGAAATGGTCGTCTTCCCACCCTACGAACAGTTCTTCGACTCCGCTGGAGTCCATCCGGAAGCGGTGCACTGGGATCGCGTCCAGGACCTCATTGGCCAGCACCACACCGCGCATGGGTTCAGCGGGCAAGCGTTCGAGCCATTCCACCCAGGGCAGCAGGTGTGGTGACCGCGTCACCAGGGTCGCGTGTTGGCGGGCCTTGAGGTCGCCGCTTAACTCCAGGATCCGGTAGTGGTCCGGGAGCCGGCCGAGCCGTTCCAACTCCAATAGCACGTCGGCGGCCATGACACCGCTCCCGGCACCGAACTCCAGGACGTCACCCCCGCCAGTGGCGGCGAGCCCCGCGGCGCATTGCCGGGCCAAACAGCGCGAGAACAGCGGCGAGATCTCCGGCGCTGTGACGAAGTCACCCTGGGCGCCGAACTTGTGCAGGCCACCCAGGTAATAGCCGGCCCCCGGTGCATACAGCGCCTGTTCCATGTAGCGCGCGAAGGTGATGGCCCCGCCGTTGCCCAGAATCTCGTCGCGGATCCGCCGTATCAGACGCGCGCTGTGCGCCCGTGCATCGGGTTGCGGCACAGGAAGGACGTCAACTGCCGGGTCACGGCGCACGGTGTGGTGGTCGGGTGGGTGAGTCATCACAGGGATCCATAGCGATTGGTGCTCACCAGCGGCGCACCGGTGGCGACGGCAGCGCGCAATGCCATGGACCGTTGCACGCCGAAATGGCCGCCGACGTTGGTGCGCAGCCCATCCGGGGGGTAGCCGGTGTCGGGCCGCCGCAGTTCGCTGAATACGCCTCCAAGCGCAAGACACTACACTGGGTCGGTGCCCAACTCAAAGTGGGCGACTTGGTGTTTCCCCGGTCTTGTGTACGAGTCCCCGGCGTCGCCCGCGGGGCACGAGATCACCATGGCTAATGGGGGATGCAAGCCACTCTGATCGCTGCACGGGGTCCTTGCCGTGGGCGGCGGCGGGAATTGCCGCGGTGTGCAGCCACGGATCGATCCCCAGCACCGCGCCCTTGGGGAGATCCGAAACACTGGCTCATACCACGCAAGTTGTATGGTAGCGTCGGCCCGGCCGCCGCCGGTACACTCCCGTGAACGTAAGCGCAGAAATGACGGGAATATCTGCAGCGGGCGCATTCCGGTATTGTCTCCTTGCGTGCGCCCTCACCGGTGGGCCGCGCTTGGGGGGTGTGGGGGCCGGAACCCTTGCCGGGTGCAGAATTCCACAGTGCGGCCGCTAGGAATCGTAAGGTGGACCGGGCCGTCCCCCGACTCAGCAGTTTCGTGTTGATCGTTCAACCGCATACCTGCCGAGCCCGGCGGTTCGGTGCGCCGCCCCGGGCGGATTGGTCATGAGCTACTTCGAATACGCCAGCTTCCGCCGGGGTGCCGAGCAGTCCCAGGCCGTGGCGCGGATCGCCATCACGGCGGTGGCTTCCGCCTATCTGTATCTCGCTGCGGCCGTGGTGGTACCGCCTAGGCCCGAGTTGTGGCACGGCGCGCGGATCAGCCTTGTCTTCCTGTTGGTGGGGGTGATCATTTTCGCGGTTGTCCGCTTGTGGCCCCGCCCGTCCACGTTGCGGCGCGGCCTCGTGATCATCACCGACATCGGCATCACCTCCTATGCTTTGTATCTCACCGGTTCGGTGGGGGCGGCGTTCTACCCCGTGTACCTCTGGATTATCGTGGGTAACGGCCTGCGGTTCGGGGTCCCGTTTCTGTATTTCTCGCTGGTCTTCAGCCTCGGCGGGTTCGGTGCGGTCCTCGTCCTGAGCGACTATTGGCGTAACCAATTGAGCGCCGGGGTCGGGCTGTTCATCGGGATCGGCGTGCTGCCCTTGTTCTACTCCACCTTGTTGCGCGAACTCCACAGTGTCAACCGCCGGCTCTCGGAGCAGGTCCGCCATACCGCGTTCTCCGCGACCCATGATCCGCTCACCGGCCTCGCCAACCGCGCACTGTTCAACCAACGTTTGGCGCAGTGTACCGCTACTGGAGCAGCGAGCGGGCGTCCGGTGGCCGTGCTTTATCTGGACGTGGACCGTTTCAAACAGATCAATGATCACTACGGCCACCTGGTCGGCGACGAACTGCTGTGCGAGATGGGGCGCCGCATCTCCCAGTGCGTGCGGGATGGCGATACCGTCGCGCGGCTCGGTGGCGACGAATACTGTGTTCTGTTGCTTGGCGTGCGTGGCGTCGAGGATGCGGAGGCGGTGGCGCGCAAACTGGTGGAGGAGACCGGGCGCCCGTACCGCATTGCTGATCAGACTGTTATTGCCACGGCGAGTGTCGGGATCAGCCTGTTCCCCGATGACGGCACCGGACTGGATGCGCTGCTGCGCCATGCCGATTGGGCCATGTACCGCGCCAAGCACAGTGGCGGGAACCGCTACCGCTATTACAGCGCCGGAATCCAGTCGATCTCGGCCCGGGATCGGGAGACCGAGCGGGATCTGCGGCGCGCGCTGGAGGAAGACGAACTGGAGTTGTATTTCCAGCCCCGCGTCCGACTGGACAGCGGCCACATCGCCAGTGCCGAGGCCTTGTTGCGCTGGAGGCGACCGGACATCGGCCTGGTGTTGCCGGGCGATTTCCTTCCCGTTGCGGAGAAGACCGATCTGATGGTGCCGATCGGCGAATGGGTGATTCAGCGCGCCCTGGCGTCACGGGCCGCGTGGTGCGCGGCGGGGTTTTCCGATGTCGCCATGTCGGTGAACGTCGCCCCGGTACAGCTCGCCCACCACTCCTTCGCACGCTTCCTGCGGGGCGCGCTGGCGGCGCGGCGCCCGTGCGGGTCGTGCGCGCGGCAGAGGGCGTGCTTCGAGGTGGAGATCACCGAAGACAGCCACCTGCACGGATCGGATCATATCCGCGACGCGTTGGCCTTGATGAAGGAACTTGGCGTGCGGATCGCCATCGACGACTTCGGGACCGGCTATTCCTCGCTCCAGTATCTGAAGACATTTCCGGTGGATTGCATCAAGGTGGATCGCTGTTTCATCGAGTCGGTGCACACGGATCCACGTGACCAGGCGGTGGTCTCGGCGATCATCATGCTGGCCCACGGGTTCGATATGCCGGTGGTGGCGGAAGGGGTGGAGACCGCGGAACAGCTTCAGTATCTGCGTGATCTGGGGTGCGACGAGGCCCAGGGCTATTATTTTGCACACCCCATGCCGGAGCCGGAGTTCCTGGCGCGCATAGCGGCGCAACGGGACGGTGCTACCGCCGGGCGCCGAACCGGGGCTTGATGCGGCCTGGGCCCGCCGGCATGGCGCCGGAGCCGGATTACCGGTTGTCGGGTTCCGGCATGGGGAACTCCGCGACCGTGTCCAACGGGCGCATGGACACGCGCCGCAGGGCGGCACGCCCGGCACCGTATGCCGCCCACAGATCCCCGAAGGTGCGTCCCAGTTCGGGGTGCCGGACCCCGCCGGCGATCTCCGCCAGGGGGCCGAGCACGAAGGCGTAATGGGTAAGCTCCGGGCGCGGCAAGTGCAGTCCGGGCTCGCGCCGCACCAAGTCCCCATAGAGCAGCAGGTCCAGGTCCAGGGACCGGGGTGAAAACCGCGGTGCCGCGCGATCGCGCCCATGATCGTCCTCGATCCCGCGCAGGGACCCGAGTACCTCGGACGGCGTTTCCTGGGTATCGAAGGCCACTACCAAGTTGTAGAACGGATCGCCCTGGAAACCCACCGGGTCGGTTTCGTACACGGTGGACACGGCGAGTGGCGCGTAACGGCGCGCCAACGCAGCAACGCCGGAGCGGACGTTGCGTTCCGGTTCGATGTTGCTGCCGATACTGACGTAGACCCGGGTCACGGGTTGCCGGTGCCCGATGGGCGCGCCCCGCGCTCGATGATTACACCGACGCCACCGGCGCCGCGCACCGCCCCCACCTTGTTGACGCTCAACCGTAGCCAGGGGATCGGGAATTCGTTGAGTACGAGTTCCGCGGCACGTTCCGCCAGGGTTTCCACCAGTTGGAACTGGCTCTCGCCCACGAACTGGATCAGCCGCTTGGCCACCGCCTTGTAGTTCAGGGTGTCCTCCAGGGCGTCGCTGGCCGCGGCCTTGCGGATGTCCGCCGCCATCTCCAGATCCAGGCTCACGGTCTGCTTGATCCGGCGTTCCCAATCGTAGATGCCGATGACGGTGTCGATGCGCAGATCGCGCAGGTAGATGATATCCATGGCGGCCTATAGTAAGCCGAGTGCGCCGCAACCGGAAAGGCCACGCCGCCGGGCGCCGGGGGCCCTTGACCGGGGCGCGCGGAACCCGTCCAATGGCCGCCATGCTGCTGGACGTGATCATGGGAATCGTGGGCTATCTGTCGGGCTCGGTGTCGAGCGCCGTGATGGTATGCCGGGTGTTGCGGCTGCCGGACCCACGTGATCTCGGCTCGCGCAACCCGGGGGCCACCAATGTGCTGCGTTTCGGAGGCAAGGGCGCGGCGGCGGCGACCCTGGTGGGAGACGTGGCCAAGGGCTTGATCCCGGTGGCGCTGGCCAAACACCTCGGCGTCGGCCCCGGGGCCCTGGGGGTGGTGGGCCTCGCGGCGTTTTTGGGGCATCTTTACCCGGTGTTCTTCGGATTCAAAGGCGGCAAGGGGGTGGCCACCGCCCTCGGGGTACTGTTGGGGCTGGATTGGCGGGTGGGGGTCGCGGCGGTCGCCATTTGGCTGTTGGTCGTGGCGGCGGTACGGATTTCTTCTGCGGGCGCCTTGATCGCTGCGCTGGCGGCGCCGCTGCTGGTGGCTTGGTGGCTGCATGCGTCGGCGCTGGTGGTTGCCACAGCGCTCATGAGCCTGTTATTAGTCTGGCGCCACCGGTCCAACATTCGCGGCCTGCTGGCGGGCACCGAACCCCGGATCGGCCGCTCCTGACCGCACCTCTTGGGGCCACTGTCTACGGCGGCGTCAATTCGTCCAGAGACCAGCGTGCCCGGGCCTCGATGGCGGTGGACGCCCGCTGACCACCCGCCAGGCGCCGGTATCCGGCATAGGCCACCATCGCCCCGTTGTCGGTGCAGAACTCCGGACGCGGGTAATGGACTGTGGCGCCCTCCTGGCGGGCCAATTCCGTGAGCCGTGCGCGCAGGGCCTGATTGGCCCCCACGCCGCCCGCCACCACCAGGCGCAGGATCGCGGTCTCCCGTAGGGCGCGCCGGCATTTCAGCGCCAGCGTATCCACAACGGCGTCCTGAAAGGCCCAGGCCACGTCGGCCTGGGCCTGGGGATCCGATGTGGGGAGGCCGCGCAGGGTCTGGAGGGCGTGTGTCTTGAGGCCGCTGAAGCTGAAGTCCAGTCCGGGGCGGTCGGTCATGGGGCGGGGGAAGGTGTAGCGCCCGGGCCGGCCTTGGGTCGCCAGCTGCGCCAGGGCCGGCCCCCCGGGATACGGCAGCCCCAACAGCTTGGCGGTTTTGTCGAATGCCTCGCCCACCGCGTCGTCCAGGGTCTGGCCCAGGGTCCGGTACTGACCCACCCCGGCTACTTCCACCAACTGGGTGTGACCTCCGGATACCAGCAAGGCCAGGAACGGGAACTCGGGCGGGTCCGGTTCCAACATCGGGGCCAGCAGGTGGCTCTCCATGTGATGCACGGCCACCGCGGGTACGCCCCAGGCACGGGCCAAGCTCCGGGCCAGGGCGGCACCCACCAGCAACGCCCCGATGAGCCCCGGGCCGGCAGTGTAGGCCACCCCGTCGGCGTTCTGGCCACCGGCCTGTTCCAACACCCGTCGGATCAGGGGCAGGGTGCGCTGGATGTGGTCCCGCGCCGCCAGCTCCGGTACTACGCCCCCGTAGGTCGCATGGACCGGTATTTGGCTATAGAGGGCGTGGGCTACCAAGCCCCGGGTCCCGTCGTACAAGGCCACGCCGGTTTCGTCGCAGGAGGTCTCGATGCCGAGGACCCGGCGTACCCCCGGAGTGTTTTGCATTTGCTTTGTGGCCCGTATATCATGACGCGTTTACCGGGATACACAGCGTACCACCCCATGTGGGAGCCGAGGTAACGGATTTCATGCCGAACGTGAAAGTGCGGGAAAACGAACCATTCGACGTGGCACTGCGGCGCTTCAAACGCGCTTGCGAGAAGGCGGGGGTCCTGACCGAAATCCGCCGCCGCGAGTTCTACGAAAAACCCTCCGTCATGCGCAAGCGCAAGGCGGCCGCTGCCGTCAAGCGCCACCTGAAGAAGCTTGCTCGGGAAGCGGCGCGGCGCGTGCGTCCGTTCTGAGCATAGCCCCTGGTCGGGCCCCCATGGCCACGCCCGGATCTTCCCTCACGCAGCGTGTCGAGCAGGACATGAAGGACGCCCTGCGTGCGCGCGAAAAGCGCCGCCTGGGCACCCTGCGCCTTATTCTTGCGGCCATCCGGCAGCGCGAGATTGATGAGCGTGTGCGTTTGGATGACCAGCAAGTCATGGTGGTCCTGGACAAGCTGATCAAGCAGCGGCGCGAATCGGTGGTCCATTACCAAGCTGCCGCGCGCGCGGACTTGGTGGAGCAGGAATCCTACGAGATCCAGGTGATCCAGGAGTTTTTGCCCGCCGCGCTCGGGGAGGCGGAGGTCGAGGCGCTGATCACAGAGGCCTTGTCGGTCACCGGGGCCCAGACCCAACGCGACATGGGGAAGGTGATGGCGCACCTGAAGCCGCTGCTGCAGGGCCGTGCGGACATGGGGCAGGTCAGTGCCCGAGTCAAGGGCCGGCTTGCCTAGACACCTGTCCGAGTCTTCTGCGCGTAGCGGGGCGGGCGGTACGGCAGCCCATTTTATCGGTCGCTCGCGTTGAAGCGCGCCCACTAGTTCGTTGCAATATGCGCTCGAACAACGGCCCACGATTTCCCGCGCGCACCGCACAGAATCGCCAAGTCCGACACGGGCCCCGTGTAAGCGCGCCGGCCGTGCCGAAACCGGCTATCTTTAACAGATTAACCAGTCAGGCGGCCGGGTGGTCGGCCTCGGGTCCGGTCCTCATTCCTCCTGAGGGCCCCGACGGCCGGAACCGCATCGGCATGTGGGTGTAGCGATACCGACATGGCGGGCCGTATTCCTCAGGAATTCATCGACGAGTTGTTGAACCGCGTGGACCTGGTGGAGGTCATCGACACGCGGGTGCCGTTGCGCAAGGCCGGACGCGACTACATGGCCTGCTGCCCGTTTCACAACGAAAAGACCCCCTCGTTTACGGTCAGTCCCACCAAGCAGTTTTACCACTGCTTCGGCTGCGGGGCACACGGCAACGCCATCGGCTTCCTGTTGGAGTACGAACATATGGAGTTCGTGGATGCGGTGGAGGATCTGGCCCGACGGGTGGGTTTGACCGTCCCGCGCAGCGCCGCAGCCGCGGGTGGGGAAGGTCGCCCGGACCTCTATGGACTGCTGGAACAGGCGGCCGCGTTTTTCCGCGGGGCCCTGGAATCCCATCCTGACGCAGCGCGGGCTCGGGAGTATTTGGTGGGCCGGGGACTGAGCGCCGAGGTGACTGGGGCCTACGGCTTGGGTTACGCGCCGCCGGGCTGGGACGGCGTCTTGAAGGCCTTGGGCGAGAATCCGTCCCAGCGGCAGCGGCTCCAGGATGTAGGCCTGGTGGTGGGTAAGGCCGGGGGCGGTGCCTACGACCGGTTCCGAGACCGGGTGATGTTCCCGATCCGGGACCGGCGTGGGCGGGTCATCGGGTTTGGGGGCCGTGTCTTGGGAGACGGAACCCCCAAATACCTGAATTCGCCCGAAAGCCAAGTCTTCCACAAGGGGCGGGAACTGTATGGCCTGTACGAGGCCCAGCAGGCGCTACGGCGCCTCTCCCGCCTGCTGGTGGTGGAAGGCTACATGGACGTGATCGCCCTGTCTCAATACGGGCTCCAGTACGCCGTCGCCACCCTGGGCACCGCAACCACCCACGATCATCTGGAGCGGATGTTTCGGGTGGTTTCAGAAGTGGTGTTCTGCTTCGACGGGGACCGTGCCGGGCGCCAGGCGGCGTGGCGGGCGTTGGAGGCCTCTTTGCCCGTAGTTCGGGACGGACGCCAGGTGAGTTTCCTGTTCCTGCCGGACGGGGAGGATCCCGATACCATGGTGCGCAAGGAAGGACGCGCGGCCTTCGAACAACGGCTTGTGCACTCGGTCCCACTTTCCCGGTTTCTCTATGAAGAGCTGGCGGCCAGGGCCGATACCACTAGCATGGACGGGCGGGCGCGGCTGGTGGAATTGGCGCGCCCCTTGATCGCCCGGGTGCCCGAGGGTGTCTATCGGGAGCTGTTGGTGGACGGTCTTGCCGAGGTGGTGCGAGTGGAGCCCCGTCAACTTCGAGGTTGGTTGTCGCCGGGTGCGGCGCCTCCCGCGGCACCTCAATCCGGGACGCGTCGGGGGCCTGCGGGCCTGCGTGCCCCGAGCCCGGTGCGCCACGCGGTGGTCCTGCTGCTGCAGCGCCCCGCCCTGGCTCAGGAAGCAGGGGAACCGAAGCGGCTCGAGCGGTCGGACCGGGCGGGGATCACGCTGTTGGTCCGGTTGCTTGAATTACTCCAAGCCCACCCTCATCTCAACACCGCAGCGATTCTGGAGCGGTGGCGCGGCACGGAAGACGGCGGCCACCTGGAACGGCTTGCGGCGTTGCCGCTGGCGGTTCCGGAGGCGGGGATTGCCCAGGAGTTTCAGGACACGCTCGTGTTCCTGGTGTCGGAGTGCACCGCACGGGCGCGGGATAGCCGTTGGGCCTCGTTGGCCCGGAAACGCCCGAGCGAGTGGTCCGAGGAGGAGAAGCGGGAAGCGCGACAGCTGCTTCCCGGCGCGCCGGACGATGGGGCGGGGGACCCGTAAGCTGGAATTTTTTTGGATAAACTTAGTCCTAACGATTATACTGGTACGTTAATTTTCGCATAGCTGACGCGGAGCAGGTCCGGAACATATGGCAGACCCCAACATCATGGACCAGGAGCAGCAGTCCCAGCTCAAGCAGTTGATTACGAAAGGGAAGGAGCAGGGATTCCTGACCTATTCGGAGGTCAACGATTTCCTTCCGGACGACATCGTCGATCCGGAACAGATCGAGGACGTCATCAGCATGATCAACGACATGGGCATCGAAGTCCACGAAGTGGCTCCGGACGCCGATGCGTTGCTGCTGAACGTCCCGTCCGGACCCTCCGTGGAAGAAGCGGAGGAGGCTGCGGCGAGCTTGTCCACCGTGGACAGCGAACTGGGCCGTACCACTGATCCTGTTCGTATGTACATGCGCGAGATGGGCACCGTGGAACTGCTCACCCGCGAGGGTGAGATCCTCATCGCCAAACGCATCGAGGACGGCTTGTTGCAAGTCCTCACCGCGCTCGCCCACTACCCGGAATCGAATGCGGTACTGTTCCAGGAATATGCGAAGGTAGAGGCTGGCGAGCAGCGGCTTACGGACCTGCTCAGCGGTTTCATGGATGACGAGACGGCGGCGGTCCCGGTCGCTGCGGAGCGCGTGGTCCCAGAGGCCCCGGTACGTGCCGTGGGCGGCAGCGACGAGGACGAAGACGAAGACGACAGTACTGAGGACACCGAGGACGATCCGCTCAACGGCGGACCGGATCCGGAAGAGGCCCGCGCGCGTTTCGCCAAGCTCAGGGAGTTGTACGAGAAGGCCCAGTCGTCCGCGAGCCGCAACAGCGGCGACCATACCCGTGCGCGCAAGTTGCGGACGCAACTTGCTGGGCAATTCGTCCAGCTGAAGCTGGTTCCACGCCTAACCGAACGGTTGGTGGACAACCTCCGCCAAGCCGTGGAACGCGTGCGCACCCACGAACGGGTGATCATGGACATCTGCGTCAACCAGGCGCACATGCCGCGCAAGGATTTCATTACCAGCTTCCCGGATAACGAAACCGACCTGAAGTGGCTGGATAAGCAGATCCGCGCCGGGCGCGAGTACTCGAAGGTGCTTGAGCAGCACCGCGACGAGATCCTCAAAGCGCAGAACCGATTGGTTTCGATCGAGAAGGAGGGCGGGCTCAGCATCGGCGAGCTCAAGGAAATCAACCGCCAGATGTCCATCGGCGAGGCCAAGGCGCGCCGTGCCAAGAAAGAGATGGTCGAGGCCAATCTGCGCTTGGTGATTTCCATCGCCAAGAAGTATACCAACCGCGGCTTGCAGTTCCTGGATCTGATCCAGGAAGGCAACATCGGCCTCATGAAGGCGGTGGACAAATTCGAGTACCGGCGTGGTTACAAGTTTTCCACCTATGCCACGTGGTGGATCCGCCAGGCGATCACGCGCTCGATCGCGGATCAGGCGCGCACCATCCGTATCCCGGTGCACATGATCGAGACCATCAATAAGTTGAACCGGATCTCGCGTCAGATGCTGCAGGAGATGGGCCGCGAGCCGACCCCGGAAGAATTGGCGCAGCGCATGGAGATGCCGGAAGACAAGGTGCGCAAGGTGCTGAAGATCGCCAAGGAGCCGATCTCTATGGAAACCCCGATCGGCGATGACGAGGATTCGCACCTCGGGGACTTCATTGAGGATCCGAACATCGACTCCCCGGTGGACTCGGCGACCATGGAAGGGCTACGGGAAGCGACCCGCGGCGTGCTGGCGGGCCTCACGCCTCGTGAGGCGAAGGTGCTGCGCATGCGTTTCGGCATCGACATGAACACCGACCACACCCTGGAAGAGGTCGGCAAGCAGTTCGACGTTACCCGGGAGCGGATCCGTCAGATCGAAGCCAAGGCCCTGCGCAAGCTGCGCCACCCGACCCGTTCGGAAACCCTGCGCAGCTTCCTCGACTTGGAGTGAAAGGCCTTCCCTCGGATCGCTGATCCGAGGGTTGCTGCTTGCCTATCCGAATCGTTCCCCCGTGGCCACGGCGGTGTGCAGGCGCCCGTCATTTTGAGTCGTTCCGCCGATTCTGGCCCACTATTATTTTCTTTGCGCAATCACCAGCCGTCCGGGGTTCCTGCACGCATCATTACGCATCAAGGATTCGGGCCGAATCCAAGACTGCATTTTTCACCAGTGTTGGTCACAAAAGGCGCCCGAGCGCCGCGCGGACCGCGGGACACCGATGCCGTAGCGGACAGCAGATCGAACGGGGGTAATGCGTACGCCCGGCCTAGTGTGTGCAGCAGGAGACCGGTGAAGAATCCTCAGTCTATGGCGGCTCCGTCCGCGTCGATGATGGTGTCCTCCTTGTCTTTTACTGCGATCTGCTCGCGGAACCTGACGAGCGCCTCACGGGTACCGGCGACCAGGAGTTGGTCACCGACCTGCAGCCGGGTGTCTCCTGTGGGGACCAGATGCTTCTCACCGCGCAGTACCCCGGCGATCAGGATGTCGCGGCAACCCAGTGCGCGTACCTCTTCGCCAGCGACCGGGGTGCCGGCGCGCAGCGGCAGACTGATGAGGTGTTCGCGTCCGCCGAGCAGCGGAATCCCCTCGCGTCCCTCAAGCGCATTGTCCAGGTGCTTGTCGAGCAGGCGGATGTCCACCTTGACGCGCTGCTCCTTCAGGAAATCGGCCACGATGCGCCGGTAGGTCTCCAAGTTCGCCGGGCTGTCCACGGGGCCGCGTACCTGGGTTTCGTACAGCGTCGGGTAGCGTGCGTTGCGCGTGAGGAAGGACTGGACCAGATAGCTCACCGTCACCGCGAGCATCGCCGGCATGATCAGGTCGTAACCGCCGGTCATCTCTACCACCATCAGCATCGAGGCGATCGGCACTCGCGCGGCGCCCGCGAAAAACGCCGCCATCCCCACCACCGCCAGCGCGGAGGGGTCCACCCCGGTGATCCCTGCGGCGTGCAGCAGCGCGGCGAACGCCGCGCCCAGAAACGCACCCACGAACAGGCTCGGCCCGAACACGCCGCCCGAGCCGCCAGAACTGATGGTGAGCGAGAGCGCCAACACCTTGCCGATGGACAGGGCGAACAGCAGCCACAGACTCATCGCGGCGCCGCCCTGCAGGGCGAACTGGGTATAGCCGTATCCGCCACTCAGCAGTTGCGGCACGAAGATGCCGATCAGCCCGAGTGCCAGCCCGCCGATGGCTGGTTTCACCTGATTCGGTACCCGCAGCCGATGGAACGCATCGCGGATGAAATAAAACACCGTGGGCAGGATCGCGCCCAGGATTCCCGCCACCACCGCGAGGACGATGAACCAACCCACGTCCAGGGGCTGTCCGAAGGTGACCCCATGGGGGAGCATGAATAGCGGAGTCCAGCCGTCAAACAGCCCGGTTAGACCATAAGCGACCGCCGAGCCCACCAGGGTGAAGATCAGCGCCTCGCCTTCGAAGGCCATGCCGGAGTAGAGGATTTCCACGGCGAAGAACGCGGTCCCGAGGGGGCTCTTGAAGATCGCCGACAGCCCCGCCGCCATACCGATCAGAATCAGATAGCGGCGTTCGTCGTCGGGGAGTTTCAGCAGTCCGCCGGTGATCGCGCCCACGCCCGCCGCGATCTGGGCGGTAGGCCCCTCGCGCCCCCCCGATCCGCCTGATCCGATGGTGATTGCGCTGGCCAGCGCCTTGATTGGCGGCGCCCGGTAGCGCATGCGCCCGCCGGTGCGGTGGAAGGTCTTGACCGCGGCGTCGGTGCCATGCCCCTCCGCCTCCGGGGCCCAGGTATAGACGATGAATCCGGAGAGCAGGCCGCCGAGCGTCGTGGCTATCGGGACCAGCCAGTACCAGTGCCCCAGTGCGGGCGCCGTGGCCATGCCGTGGGCCTCCGCTACGGTGAGCGGGTGATAGCCGCTGATCCACTCCAACAGGAAGCGGTTGCCCGTGTGGAGCATCCACAAGAAGACCTGTGCCCCCAGAGCGCCCACGACGCCCAGGAACACGCTCAAAATCATTAGTCTGGGGGTTCGGTCGATCCTCTGTAGCCAGCCCATGGGGTTTCCTTTGCGGCGTCTCTTTAGTGTTGTGAGCCACACCACGCGCGGGCCGTGACGGGCCAGGCGGGGCCGGGTCGATCTGCACGCGCGCGCCTGGGTTACCGGCCGATGCGGCTGGCAACCCAGAGGCGGGGCGTTCTTTAGAACCTATCTCAAAATGTATCTCGGTCGCCCATGCGGCGTTGCGGACCCTGCTGCGGTGCTCATTTACTGGGTGTAAACTGCGCGCCTCGCAGGGCCCGCGCCTTGCCTGAACGCCCGATCTGCGATTTTGAGATAGGTTCTAGGCTGAAGGCAGCGGCGCCCAAAGGCAACGTCCGGCCGACGGGCACCGGATCTGGGCCTGGGCGTGCACGATCCCCTCTCCCACGGCACCGTGGCGCGGAGCCACGGGGATTTGCTTTTTTATGGATCTCCCACTTGGAGGCCCAAAAGCCAAAAAAGTTCGGTCCCACCGCATCTTGCGCCATCGCGGCCGCCAAGCCGTGCCCACGTGCCTTCCACCGTTTATACTAAGCGCGCCCTCACGGGCCTGTAGCTCAGTTGGTTAGAGCAGGGGACTCATAATCCCTTGGTCCCAGGTTCGAGTCCTGGCGGGCCCACCATTAGACGACCGTTTGCGCGTTCCCGGCCGGATCCGGCATTGTAGCGTGTCGAAGCGCGGCGTGTTGGCCATGGCCATACGCCTCGCCGGATCCCTTGCGCCGGTTCGTTGTCCAACCGGCGTGGACTCATCAGCGGGCGAGGCTCTGACGTGGCAAGAACATTCCTATTTCTCGGTGCCCTTAACGGGCTGTTGGCGGTCGTGTTGGGCGCGTTTGGCGCGCATATCCTGAAGGCGCGCTTGTCGGCGGACCTGATGGCGGTGTATCACACGGCGAATGAGTACCATTTCTATCACGCGCTGGCGCTCCTGCTGATTGGGATCGTCGCGTTGCAGTTTCCCGAATCCAGGCCCTTGAAATGGGCTGGCTGGCTGATGCTGGTGGGGATCGTCCTGTTCTCGGGTAGCCTGTATCTGCTGGCCGTGACCGGGACGCGCTGGCTGGGCGCCATCACACCGCTCGGGGGGTTGGCCTTTATCGCGGGTTGGCTGTTGTTGGCCATCGGGACCTGGGTCGCCCTGCGCTGACCCCCTGACCCACGTCCGATCGTGCCGGTTGGTGCGCCGGTGTTGGACCTCAGGTACCGCGACTCCCCGGATCCACGGGGTCCGGGGAGTCGACGCCAAGCCAGGGAAGGTCTGATCAATTCCTGCTGACAGCGATATTTCGATAACGGATCAATCAACTACCCGAAAAACGGGTGGTGTCTTGCCCAATGGCATCGTTGATTACACCGTTTGTCCCGATTATTCGGTTCAACAGCAGGCTTCAGGCGCGCCTTCCCAACGTTGGCCGCGACAGCGCCCTTTACTGTCGTGAACAGATTGACCAACCCACGGACCATAAACAGGCGGTTGGCGTTCTTGTCGCTCAGTTTCCGTTTACCCCCGGCGTGGCTATGGGCGCGTAGGTATGTACCACCGCGATGAATGGATTACCGGGTGGTGGAAATGGCGCCGCGCTCTTAATCGCCTTCTGTTCGTCCTCGCCTAGGCTATGGGACGCGCATCCGGTCATATTGATCCGCTTGATCGATCCATCGTCGTTAATGCTAACCGCGGCACCACACCAACCCGTTTTCAAGGGCACCGGATGCCCGGCCTTCTTCATAGCGAGCCGTTCCTCCGCAATACGCACGCGTCGTATCGAGTGGGCGACGATCTGATTGATCTCTCGGTTGTAAACCCAAGCCTGCCGTTCGCGCTCGGTCGTCTGTGTTTGGCCCGAGACTCCATTATTTGCCACGGCGCAACCGACCAGCAGCACCGGAATCAGAGCGACGTAAAACGGTTTCATTTGGCCTCCGTCACGTGTTTGTGTCAACATCTCTCATTCAAGCTCTTTGGGGTGAATGCAACCTGTCATCTTGGGTACTCGCGTCGCGCGCGCAGGAGAGATGTCGGAGTGCAACGCCCATCTGGCCCTGTAGGCCCACCTTGCCCGGGGGAGTGTTTTGCCGTACGCAGACGTTCTTAAATAGAGAGTCTTCGGCCTAGGTAGTATCTCCAATGACATTTCCTTCGCCAAAACTCGTAGCTTGGAACGGCATTTCTTCTAATTTCTTTAGCTTGGACCACAGCGCTCACGTTGAGGTGGATTGTGGGAGCCATGGGATTTGCGGGGGGTGAATCTTTTTGCTGTCACGTTCCATGATGAGGTTGCTGACACACTTGTCGAGTGGTGCGGATACCAGACGAGTACTACGCGCCAGTCTCGTTCCTACCGTAGTACCACGAACGCTGGAAAGCCCGGTCCCGTTCACGCCGCTCCGGATCGCCGCGGAGGGGGCAGGAAGAGACGAGGTGTACAGTGTGCTCCTACGGAGCGCCAACCGGCCGGTTTGTGCCGCGTATGCCTTTCAGACCACGGAAGTCGTAGCGCAGTCCCAATGATGTGAAATCCACGGCCCCGCCCCGCAGTTCGTAGCGCTGCAGGGCGAGGCGCGCGCTGATGGGTCCGAAC
>NCBI01000044.1 GCA_002255365.1 Chromatiales bacterium 21-64-14 | reverse complement strand
GTGGTGGCCCTGCGCGCCGTGGAGACGGTGGATTTCATGACCGCGCGCTGGGCGCATCTGCCCTATGAATTCCTGGATCTGGTCTCGCGCCGGATCATCAACGAGGTGGCGGGCATCTCGCGCGTCGCCTACGACATCTCCGGCAAGCCGCCAGCGACCATCGAGTGGGAGTAGACAGAATTAATAACATAATGATTTATAGCAATAAAAATATACACATTGATAATATAATCTGCATTATGAATGGTATTTTTCATGGTATTTATTGCGTGTAGCAAGGTAACAGATATCGATACCATGAGAGGCGAAATGATGCTGTCATGGTATTTAATTGGCACCGTTCAGATGCCAGTTCTTGACCGGGAGTGGCGTGATTACGCTGGTGGGCACAGTTGATAACGTTGCCTACCCCATTTCCGAAAAGCGTGTCCTTGTATTATTTCAGCGCCCGCCAACCAGGTACGGCTTTGGTGAACTCTTCTTGAAATGCCGGACGTTTGATGTTGTCCTTTTTGACTTTTAGTGCGAAGTCGCGCCAGCGAGAGGGATCACGCAGCACATCAACCAACACGCGGCGAACCTTGCTCATCACATGTGCCTTGCGAGCGTACTCCTTGCGCGTGGCGTTGGTCTTCAGGTTGCCCAGACCTGATAGATAGTATTTCAAAATCGCCTCGGGATACCTACCTTCAAGGCGCCTGGCGGTTTGCAGTTCATAGGCGCTGTCCCAGGCGTAAATGGGATAGCGGCTCCGGCCAAGCACAGCCACGGCCTCCTCGTACTCCTTACGGTGCATGCGGATGCGAAGCTGCTCTGTCTCCCGGGCGTTCTCCAACCGTGCGAGAATTTTCACTTCGTAATGTTTCCATTCGGCGGCCGTGCACAGTTTCCGAAAAGCCTTGTACTTGTCACAGGTCAGAGGATCGATTGCCTGATCGAATTGTAGCGCCAGGTAGCGTTCGCGATTGCCGGCGGATTTGGCCCGTTTGGCGACGAACTGACGCAGTTCATCCATGCGGCCTTTTCCCTTGAGCAGTCCTGCCTCCGCGACCTCCATGGCCTTCTGCCTTTCACCGGCCTTCCAGTGGAAATCCGCCAGGTCGAAGTAGTCGGTGCCAGTGGCCAGTTTGCGCTGGCGCAGTTCGAGATATTTTTCCCGGTCGCCGAGTCGGCGATAAATGCGGCGGGCATGGTCGATATTCCAGTCCCCGCCCATGGTCTCAAAGGCTTGTGCCAGCGTGCGCCAATCGTCGTCGGTGTAACAGGCTGCATAGGCCAGGTCGTAGAGATTGTCGTCAAGTCCAGCATTACCACTTTCGATATAGGGCAGGGCGTTGTCGAGAAGTTTTTGCCGGTAGCCTGCTTCGATCTTTTTCCGTGAAAGCGCCTGGGCGATCTCCTGCAACAGGCTCGACACATGGATGTCGGTGTCATATTCGCCGCCGCCGTATGCGTCCAGCTCGTCCAGATCCGGCGCGAGTTCGGCCCACATGGCCAGCAGTTTTTCACCCTCGGACTGTTTCTTTCGACTGGGTGACAGGGAGGCGTGCTTGTTCAGGTAGTCGAGGCATTCATGCCGGACTGTGGGGCGTGTGAGGGCTACATGGACGAGCAGGTCAATCAGCTTTTCTTTCGATGCTGTTTCGAGCAAGGAAGCCAGAGGGTCATCCTGTTTGCGTTTTCTTGCCATGGATCTTTACTTGGGGAGATGAAATTGAACGACCTGGCCCAGCAGCGGCAAGGACTTTACCCGGTACTCGTAACACAGGGGGCCGTCGGAAGCCGGCTTCACCGTCGCCAGTCCCAGAAAGCCCGCGAGGTTAACCAGCGAGCGCCGGGTGTAACCGCGGCGCACTGTCTCCTCGGGGGAAAAGACCTGGCTCGGGGGCACTTCATCCAGCAGCATCGGAAAGGCGCCCAGGAAGGCGCTCTGCATGAATCGTAACTCGGGATAGCCGTCCCGGTATGCCCAGTTGAACTGCTCGACATAGGCCCTGAACAGTCCGGGATAGATGGCGCTCATGCCGTCCCCGGCCAGCAGCCGGCGACAATCGCGGCTGAGGATGAACCGGCCCTTGTGTTTGCGAATCAACCCCGCCAGTTCAGCCACCAGGCGGGTGACCTGCAGATCGTCAAAATCCTCCTCCCGATTGATGCCACCAAAACGGGTGTTTTCCTGATATCTCTGCTTACCCCAGTAGGCCAGCGCGGCCTCGCGGCAGAAGTTGCGTGGCAGGTTGCCCTTGGCCGTCGGTTTGAGCCCCTGATCGCCGATCGCGTCCATCAGTAGCTTGAACAGGGCCAGGACCGGCGCGACCGGGTTGGCGTCGAGCATATCCGGAAAACGGACCAGTTCCGGTGATGTGAACGTGAAGTTCAGCATCTGATGCATCTGCTCGGGCGACAAACCATGAAACTCGTCCATCTGCCGACGGTTTTGCTGTTGGGTAATCTGGTCGAGAAATGCCTGCGCCTCTTCCAGCGAGTTAAATTGCCGGCCTTCGAGTGCCCTGCGCAAGGCTTCGGACATGCTTGCCGGGCTATGGCTGGATGCCGTGCTGTTCTCCTTGCCCAGGCAGCAGTGCTTGAATTTCTTTCCGCTGCCGCAAGGGCAGGGATCATTGCGACCGATGCCCGGTGTTTTCATATCACAATCTGCTCAGAGTCAATTTCATACCACGGTAGTACAGTGACATCGGAGCGTATTTGTCGACTGTCACCGCCATAAACCAGCCACGCCTTCCCAGTCGTTTCACCTGCCAATTTTCGCCAGAAATCCAGTCCCTTGAAATAATCCTGGTTGATGGTTTGCCCGGATTTGATTTCCAGCGGCGACAGATGGGTTCCATGGTCAATCAGCAGATCCACCTCGTGTCCGGAACGATCACGCCAGAAGTAAAGGTTCGATGTTTCGCCCGCATTATAACGGGCTTTAAGCAATTCACTGGTGACCCAGGTTTCGAATAAGGCGCCCCGTTGAACATGGGTAGCCAGTTGCTCGCTGTTTTGGATGCCGAGCAGCCAGCTTGCAAGACCGGTATCCAGAAAATAAAGCTTGGGCGTTTTGGCCAGGCGCTTGTTGAAATTTCGGTGGTGCGGTGGCAACAGATGCACGATGTAACTGGCTTCCAGAACGGAAATCCAGGCTTTGGCCGTGTTATGCGTAATACCAACGTCATTGGCCAGTGAAGAAAGATTCAGGAGTTGCCCGGTACGCCCCGCGCACAATTTTAGAAAGCGTTGAAAAGTGCCCAGATCCTGTACCTTGATCAATCGCCGGACATCGCGTTCCAGATAAGTACGCACATAGTTGCCATACCACGGGTGCGGTTCGAGTCCGCGGTCGAAGATGGGTGGATACGCCCCATCAAAGAGTATCTTGTCGAGGTTTTGATCAATTTTTCCTGCGCGCTGTAATTCGTCGTAGGTCATGGGTAACAGCGTCAGCAAGGCGGCCCTGCCTGCCAGACTCTGCGTGATGCCTGATAACAGGCCAAATTGCTGAGATCCCGTCAGGATAAATTCGCCGGGGTGTCGTCGTTCATCGACGCGGGTCTGGAGATAGGAAAACAGGGCTGGGCAGCGTTGCGCCTCGTCCAGAATGGCGCCCTCACTAAACTGATTCAAAAAACCGCGCGGATCCGTTTCAGCAAATTCCCTTTGGTCGAGATCTTCAAGCGATACATAGCGGTGCTCGGGAAAGGCATGCCGCACCAGGGTGGACTTGCCGGACTGGCGAGGCCCGGTGACCACAACCACTGGATAGCCGCTGGCGAAGTGTTGAAGTCTGGATTCTGCGTTTCGGGGGATGTAGGTCACGGTGATTTCTGGTTGCTTTGCATGCCTAAATTATGCGAAAAAATGGCTAATTGTCAATATTATTATCAATTAGCCTATAGGGATGCTAATTTACAGTGGTCCATTACATGCGGGAGCAGGGGGTATACTTGGAAATCAAAGCCAGGAAGGTCGCTCAGGGTGCCGTGTGGCAGTGTTCACTCGTTAAATTTTTCGAGCATTTTGAAGGATTTTCTGAACATGGTATTTTTCATGGTACCAGCCACGTGTTGCAGCGGAGAAAGTAGCAATACCATGAGAGGCAGATCGATTCAGTCATGGCATTGCTAACTTAGGGGGTGTCCACATGTGAATGTATTCCTGCAGCCCCACAGCGGTATCTCACCGGAAAGTGACAATTCATGAGCTTTCCGAATACGAGGCAAACTGACGCGCCCCCCCAGTATCGTCCCCAAATGCGCGGCCTTAGAACAGCGTATAGATAAAAGGGGCCAGCGCCGTACCCTGCGCGAAGACCAACAGCATACCGAGTAACAGCAGCACTACAACGATGGGCAGCAGCCAGAACTTCTTGCGCACGCGCATGAACGCCCACAGGTCCTTTAGGAGATCGAGCATCAGAATGGCCTCTTCATACGGTCGGGTGGAGACACGGTGCTAGGCTGGCGGTAGCTCTGCGCCACGCGATCGAAACGCCGCTGCATGGAGTCACGGCCCAACAGGCGCGCCAAAGCGCCAGCAGGGGTCAAGATCAGGTAGAACACCACGCTCAGCAGAATGCGCGTGTTGATCCAGCCGAGAACGGCGGAGAAATACATCCAGACCCGGTATACGCCGGACAGCCAGCGCGGATGTAGGAGTGCGAGACCGCCGAGCAGCGCGGCAACCGCCCAGGCCGACTCCCACGCGGTGCGTGGGCTGTGGCGCAGCCACGGGAGCACGAGACCGAAGAGCAACGCAATCATCGCACCGGTTGTCAAGCCGAAGCGGCGCAGCTCGCCGTCGCTCTTAGAATCAGTATGATCGTCCATATCCACGCGTCACGGAACCCCACGCACGCTCAATCCAGCTCGAATTCCCGCATCCAGGATTCGTCCTTCTCGCAGTGCGGTTGATCGGCCTTGCGCAGCAGGAAGTTTTCCACCACCAACCAGTCCATCTCGGTACGCATAAAGCAGCGGTACGCGTCCTGCGGTGAGCACACGATCGGCTCACCGCGCACATTGAACGAGGTATTGACCAGGGCCGCGCAACCGGTGCGCGCCTCGAAGCGCCGCAGCAGGGCGTAATAGCGCGGGTTGGTGTCTGCGTGCACGGTCTGCACGCGCGCCGAGTAGTCCACGTGGGTGATCGCCGGGAGTTCCGAGCGCTTGAGTTTGAGCTTTTCGATGCCAAATAATTGCTCCTGCTCCCCGGTCAATGGAATGCGCAGATGCGCGCGCAGCGGTGCGACGATCAGCATGTAGGGACTCGGCCGGTCGAGCTCGAAATAATCGGCTACGCGCTCCGCGAGCACCGATGGCGCGAAGGGCCGGAACGACTCGCGGTACTTGATCTTGAGGTTCATCACCGACTGCATGCGGGCGCTGCGCGCGTCGCCGATGATCGAGCGTGCACCGAGCGCGCGCGGGCCGAATTCCATGCGTCCCTGGAACCAGCCGATGACGCCCTCCTCGCACAGCGCATCGACGACGCGATCCAGGAGCTCGTCCTCGTCGAGCTCCGCGTAGCACGCGCCCAGCGTCTCAAGCTGGGCGCGGATCTCCTCAGCGCCGTAGCGCGGACCGAGATAGGCGCCGCGCATGGCGTCAGCGCCGTTCGTCTCGCGTGGCCGGTCGTGGTAGACGTGCCAGGCAACCAGCGCCGCGCCCAGCGCTCCGCCCGCGTCGCCGGCCGCGGGCTGAATCCAGATGTCACGGTACGGGCCTTCGCGCAGGATCCTGCCGTTCGCCACGCAGTTGAGCGCCACCCCGCCGGCCAGGCACAAATGCTCCTCGCCAGTCTCGCGCTGCACGCTGCGCGCGAGGCGTAGCACCACCTCCTCGGTCACCGCCTGTATGGAGGCTGCGATGTCCATCTCGCGTTGCTCGATGCGTCCCTCGGGCTTGCGTGGCGGACCGCCGAAGAGCTTGTCGAAGCGCCCGTTGGTCATCGTCAGGCCGGTGGCGTAGTTGAAATAGTCCATGTTGAGCCGGAAGGTCCCGTCGTCCTTCAGGTCGATGAGGCATTGGAGAATCAGTTCCGTGTAACGCGGCTCCCCGTAGGGCGCAAGCCCCATGAGCTTGTACTCTCCGGAGTTCACCTTGAAGCCGGTGTAGTAGGTGAACGCCGAGTAGAGCATTCCCAGAGAATGCGGGAAGTCGATCTCCCACAGAGGCGTGAGGTGGTGGCCAGCGCCGCGCCACACCGAGGTCGTGGCCCACTCACCGACGCCATCCAAACAGAGCACCGCGGCGTTCGCGTAAGGGCTCGGGTAAAATGCCGAAGCGGCATGGGATTGGTGGTGCTCGCTGAACAGCAGGGCAGGTAACGCACGCGGCTTGCACCCACCGAGCCGCGCTAGCTCCTTCTTGAGCGTCTCGCGCAGGTACAGCTTCTCCTTCAGCCAGACCGGCATCGCCGCAACGAACGAGCGCAGGCCCCTGGGTGCGTAGCCGATGTAGGTTTCCAAGAGGCGTTCGAACTTCAGCAGCGGCTTGTCGTAGAAGACGATCTCATCGAGTTCGGTGAGCGCGATGCGCGCCTCGCTCAAACAGTAGGTGATAGCCTCGGCGGGAAAGCGCGCATCGTGCTTCTTGCGCGTGAAGCGTTCCTGCTGAGCAGCCGCGACAATACGTCCGTCCTGCAGCACGGCCGCCGCACTGTCGTGGTAGTACGCGGAAATCCCCAGGATGTTCATGCCCCGGCCCAGCCGAGCTCAGGTACAATATTGAATGTTTTTGGTATTCAGGTGCCGGCGGGACTTTCCGCCGCGCGTCTTACCACACACCCAACGCGATTCTATCACAGACCCCGTACCCGGTCGCACCGCCCCGGCGCCCTGGAGTACAATCGGCACGCCTTCACATGCCGGCATTTGTAGATCTACAAGGGACAAGCATGGACCTGACCGCGCCGTTACTATTCCTTCTCAAACTGACCACGCTGCTCGTCGTGCTGGGCGCCACGCTGTGGTGGGTGCTCGCGCGCCGCGGCGGGCACCGACGCGCCCGCGCGGCGTTTGGATCGATCCTGCTCACGGTCACCGCGACACTCGTCGCGCTCGGCGCCGCCGAGGCGATTACGCGCTACGCGTACCGCGGCGTGATCACCACCGGCGACGATCGCAGCTATTTTTCCCACCGCTGGATGCGCACGGACGTCGGCCCACTGAACCGGATGGGGTTCCGTGAGCGCAACTTCAACCTGACCCCCGCGCCCGGCGTGTACCGCATAGCGGTGATCGGCGACTCGTTCACCTGGGGGCAGGGCATCCGCGACGATCAACGCCTGACCAACCTCCTGCAGGCCCAGCTCGACACGCACGGCGCGCGCTTTCAGGTGCTCAACTTCGCCCAGCCGGGCGCGCAGACCGACGACGAAGTGCGGATTCTGCGCGAGTCGGCACTCAAGGCGCATCCGGACTACATCTTGCTCCAATGGTTCATCAACGATCCCGAGGGCCACAACTTCTCGGGCCGGCCCTGGACCTATCGCTTGCTGCCCTCGGACGTGCTGAACAGCTATCTCTACAGCCACTCGGCGTTCTACTTCCTCGTCGATCAACAGTGGAACCTGCTGCAGCAGAAGCTCGGCATGGGCGCGGGCTACAGCTACGACCAGTATATGGTGCGCCGCTTCCGCGACCCCAACGGTAAGGACTCGGTGGCGGCGCAGCGCGAGCTTGAGCGGTTCCTGGACATCTGCCGGCGCCACGGCGTGCCGGTGGGGATCATCCTGTTTCCGGAGCTGACCTCGAACCTGCTCCACGGTTATCCCCTGGGCTTCCTGATGGACCGCGTACTGGCGCTGTGCCGGGCACGCGGGATACCGTGCGTGGATCTACGCCCGGTGTACGCTGGCAGGCCCCCGGCCGAGCTGCATGTGGACCGCTTCGACGGGCATCCCAGCGCGCTCGCCAACCGCCTCGCGGAGCGAGCGGTCTACGCCGCCTTCGCACCGGACTGGACCCGCCTCGCGCAGCATCCCACCCTTACCTCCCCCGCCTCAGCGTCCGGGGTCCGGGGTTCTGCGCTGCACAGCGCGGTGCAGTAGCGAATCGATGGGGTCAGGCGCGATTGACCGATGGTCTATCCCTTGGCCTAACACCAGAAGTGGACCGTGAGTGCGAAGAAGTGATGAGGCGCCGTTCAGCATATTCCACCAGGGACAGAGACACAGGTCTCACTAAAAGCAAGTGTGTCGCGGCCGCCCTGCGTCCGTTGCCGCTACGGACTTCCTCGCTGGGAAGCCCTCCGCGACGACTCCCACAATGGCTGGACGGCGTTTCGGATGCGCTTGCATATCGCCTACGCCGCTTAGCGACTACGGCGATACGCTCGTGCCCTACGCTTTCCGCGGACTACGCGCTCTCGTTTCGCTCTCCCTGGCGCGCAGCGCTTGAACGCGAAAAGTTGCGCATGGGTTTTGTCGTGTATGGCGCGCGCAGTCGTAAGGATTGGATAAGCCTGTCACCTGACGATATACGCTGCGATCAGAGAGAGCTTCAACAGTAACTTATACCCGTTTTGCGCGGTGATGCCGCCCCTGCATCCGGCGAAATGAACAACTGGATGGAACGACTGGTCTCTGAATGTCGGGATCGATTGTTGTTGGTGTTGCCATTCGATAAACATGAGCGTGATTTTCTGGATCAGGTCCTTGCCGGAGCCCTCGCAGCTTTCCACGGACGAGAAGGCGGCGCTGTTTCGCCGGCTACAGCAAGAACAGGCGCCGGCATTTTTTGCGCCGCAAAGGCACTATGCGTAAATCAGGATCACCGAAGACACCTTTGGGTAGTCCAACCGCCCTGAACTCGGGAAACGAATACAATTCACGGAACGTCCGTGTACGCTTCATTCGTGTTCCCGTTCAGCAACGAGTATCGAAATATGAAAAACGCTATGCTACAGCTACGAAGCTGGGTAATACTATGTGAAATCGTTCACACGATTCCGCGTTGGCCCAATAATATAGAGCGAGCAGTTCCAATATGTTCCCTCGTCTTTATTCCGCTGTAGTCGACCCTGTCGGCCCATACCCCTGGCAGGCGCGCCAACTTGTTTGGTCTTTAACTCAATTAGCGGGGGTACCCCCGAGTCATATTGTGTTACATGTCGTAAATGCTGATTCCCACCCCAACGTGCTTGCAGACCTTCATCGCCTAAGTGTCGAAGTTGTTCCTGTTGATTCTTATCCAGGCCACCCATACTGCAACAAGCTCCAACAGTTGAAGTCTCTCGGCGGCCGTGAGTTCGAGGACGTGGCATTACTTGATTGTGATGTGTTGGTGCTTGAGCAACCACCAACCGCCAAAGGTGGCGTGCTTGCGAAGCCGGTTGACTTCGGTAACCCAGAAATTGAAACTCTGACACAGATTTTCAATGTCGCCGGGCTAACTTTTACTCTGGCCACCGCAGACATCGATAACGCTCCCACTGCGCTTGCGAATGCCAATGGGGGCGTATATGTGATCAGTCATCAACAGTTTGACCCGTTGGCCAGGGAGTGGAGACGGTGGGCGGATTGGTGTATTGCGCATATCGACATGTTTGGTGACAAATCGATGCGTATCGACCAAGTATCATTCGCCATGGCCATAGCGTCCCTTGGCATTCCTTTCGCCGAGCTGGACCGTCGTTTTAATGTTCCCACCCACATACCTCAACCACTAGGATTGGACTGCGACCCAGCCATCTTGCACTATCATCGCGCCGTGGATAATCAACAGCTCTTTCTGACTGTGCAAGGGCTGCCGCAAGTTAATAAAGCGATCCATGCAATTAACGAAAGAATCCTCTCAGAACGCAGGCTTTCTTTTGACAATGCCGTTTTTTGGAACGCGAGGTATACGTTGCATCCTGATCTTGGATCCGGCGTTGGTTCGCGGGGAACAATACTTGCCCGGAAACAGCAGCTTCTGCGCGAAGTTGTGAGAATACTTGATGTTCATAGTATTCTTGATGTCGGTAGCGGTGATGGATACACGGCCTCGGCCCTGCCTGAAGAAGTTTCTGTTCATGCGGCAGATTTGGCTGCGTCATCCCGATCCTTATACTTGACTGCGGTCCCGCGAGCCTCGTGGATGCAGCATGACATCACGAGTGAGCCAGTCAAGGTGAACGCCGATTTAGTTGTATGTCTAGACGTGCTAATTCATATCTCCGCCAATGATGAGTACCAGTCTGCTGTCAAAAATCTGTTGGCGAACGGAGAGCCTGTGTTGGTCAGCGGATTCGATGCTCATCCGGTAGAATTTGGTCCTATGACGTACTTTCATGAACCCTTGTCGTCAACCATCAGAGATTTAGGTTATGTCGCATTCCCTGTGGACGCATACCGCGGATTGTCAGCTTTTATTGCCATGCCACCGCCTTTACTGTCTTCGACTCGGGATATATCAAAATCTACCCTGATCGACGCTATAACACTTGTTGCGGAGCCTCTCCTGCTTGTTGAAGCAGTTTCTCTATCCCGGTCTAAATTGGGATTTTTTCCTGATCACCTACCAAGGTGCATTGAATACCCTTGGGTCGCACAGCAGCTACCGGTTGGCAAAGCGATGCGGATTGTTGATGCTGGGGCCGGTGTTAGCGTGCTTCCGTTTATGCTGGCTGACCGAGGCCATACAGTGATCACTGTCGACCCTCACCCATTGGCGCGCATCGATACACCACCTGATTCATGGAACGAATGGGGCTTCCTTGATTACTCACGGCTCGACTCAAGAATCAGCTCTCAACACATACCTTACCAAAACACATCCGATGACTTGCATCTCGATGCTGTGGTTAGTGTAAGCGTCATTGAGCATCTTCCGAGCGCAATACGAAATGCGTGGATAAAAAAGGCATACAGTCAGCTCGTGCCCGGTGGTTGCATTTTTCTAACCGTCGACACTGTCCCTTTTTCCCGCGCACTATGGAATTACTCGGAAGGAAATCAAGTGGAAGACCCAGAGGTGCACGGTAGCATTGACATCCTTGAATCAGAGTTAGCTGGCGCCGGGTTTACTGTGGATATTGTTGAGCATTCAGTGTGGCTCCCAAAATCCAGGGTCGGCATGGCCCGAATTAAGGCGACGAAAAATCGTAGCGTGCCTTTAAAAGGATACAAATCGCATGACTCAGGCGACAATTAGCTTGACGCGCGCCGTGGGGTTCAGGCCCGGACAGATGCGGAGCAGCTATATCGCCTTGTTTGCCAGGCCAAGCGCGAAAAGGCCGAAAGCTACTTCTGGGATGAATCGGGCTTTTGCGCCGATGCGGTGCCAGGCGAGGCCTGGGCCGCCAAGGGACACACGCCAGTGCTGTCGGTGCCAGGGCAGCGCCAGGGAATCAGCGCGGCCTCGGCAGTCAACAGCAAAGGCGGCTTCTGGTTCGCTACCCACAGTGGAGGCCTGAATGGCGATCTGTTTGTCGACCTGCTGCGACAGATGATGAAGGGCCGACGCCGGCCGGTGCACTTGGTGCCCGATGGCTTGTCCGCACACAAGACTAAGCTTGTGCGTGAATATGTCACCCGCGTCGAGGGCGCGCTGACCTTGCATTTCCTGCCGGGCTACGCGCCGGACTTGAATCCTGATGAATTGGTCTGGAGTTACACCAAGGGTACCGGTGTGGCGCGTAGTCCGCTGCGCGGGCGACAAACTGGCAGATCGCGGCACGCTCAACTGGCCGATATTTGCGCGCGGCCCGACCTTGTTCCTTCGTTCTTCAAACACACAAATATCGCCTATATTATTGACTTATGAGTAATGTTCTGGTGTCCAATGTTGACGATCATCTGCGCGACCACGGCTTTCTGTGGGCTGGACCGGGTGGCTGGGTTTTATCGCCGGTTTATGACCTAAATCCGACGCCGGTGGATCTGAAGATGCGTATACTGACCACCAATATCGATCTCGACGAAGGTACGTGTTCGGTGGATCTGTTGGAAGTGGTGGCAGAGTTCTTCGGCCTGGGTCTGAAGCCGGCGCGCGCTATTATCCGTGAAGTGGCGGAGGTCACGCGTACTCGGCGGGTGGTGCTGAAGAGGTCGACGCCCGGCGTACAGAGATCGCTCGTATAGCCAGTGGTTTTGCGCACGAGGATTTACGGGCAGCGTTGCAATTTTAGGAACCATTCGGACAATGGTATTTTTCATGGTATCGGCACTTATGACCACCGGAAAGCCCGGTCCATTACTGACTTTTCACGGGTTATTGATAATCGAGCGGGAGTAGGGCCCGATGCGCGGCCCGCCCACGCTGTTTCGAAGCACTCATGCCCCCTGATACCCTGGACGAATATTGGATGCGCCTCGCTCTGGATCTCGCACGGCGTGCCGCGCAGCAGGGCGAGGTTCCGGTGGGTGCGGTGGTGGTGCGCGACGGCGCGGTTCTCGGCGAGGGATGGAACCAACCCATCGGGCGCTGCGATCCCAGCGCCCACGCGGAGATCCAGGCCCTGCGGGCAGCCGGCGCCCAGGCCGGAAATTACCGGCTGCCCAACGCGGTGCTCTATGTGACCCTGGAGCCCTGTGTGATGTGTGCCGGGGCCATGGTCCACGCGCGCATCGCGCGTCTGGTGTACGGCGCGACGGACCCACGCGCCGGCGCCGCTGGCAGCGCCTTCAGCGTGTTGCAATCCCCGCAACTGAACCACGGTGTGCAGTGCGTAGGTGGGGTGCTGGCGGAGACGTGCGGCGCCCTCCTGATCGACTTCTTCCAGGCACGCCGGGGCTAGAGGGAAATTGCCGACGAATTCCTACCGCTGCCGCGGCGCCATGCTTACTCGAACAGGCTCCTTAACGGCCGCGCGCCGGCGCTCATTGAGCGGGTTTGGGAGCGGGTATCAGCGGGATAGGTGACGCCGGAGGGCGTACCTGCACAAGGCTCTGCCCAGCTGCGGGAGCTGTTGGTCGGGGGGCCTTGCTCTCGGCGCGCGCCAGGATGTCGTAGTAGCTGCGGATGTTCGCTACGTAGCGCGCCGCTTCCCGGCCCTGGGCATAGCCGTTACGGGTTTTTCGGTACCAGCGTTTTTGGCTGAGGAGCGGGAGATTGCGTTTCACGTCCACCCAGCTGTCGGGGTCGCCGCCGAGCTCCTGGGTCAGAACCCGGGCGTCCTCCAAGTGTCCGAAACCCATGTTGTAGGCGGCCAGCGCCATCCAGGTGCGCACCGGCTCCGGGATACGCAGCGGGATCTTCGCCTTGACCTTAGCGAAGTAGACCGCGCCCCCAATGATGCTCTGTTCCGGGTTGGTGCGGTTGTCCACCCCTAAGTGATCGGCGGTATCTGTGGTCAGCATCATCAGGCCGCGTACCCCGGTGGGGGAGACCGCGTGCGGATTCCAGTGGGACTCCTGGTAGCCGATCGCGGCGAGCAGCTTCCAGTTCAGCCCGGTCTTGGCGGCCGCATCCTGAAATGCGGCGCGAAACTCCGGCAAGCGGGTCTGGATATCGTTCATGAAGGTTGTGGTGTCCACGTAGTCGAAGTTGGCGGTGTGCGCATAATAGCGCTCAAGGATGCGTGCCAAGTCACCGGAGGTCTGCATCTGCTTCATGAATGCCACGGCTGCGTCATAGAGGCTGCTGTCGGTGCCTCGGGGGAACGCCCAGGCCAGCTGTTCCGGCTTGCCCAAGTTGAAGGCGACATGTAGCTCCGGATAGAATCGTCGGCTGAGCGCCACCGCGTTGGAATCGGCTACCGTATAGTCGATCTCTTGATCGGATACCATGCTCAGGAGGTCGTCGCTGCCGAAATCGCTGGTGGCCTCCCATCTGAGTTTTGGATATTTGCGCTGCAGGGCCTTGAGCTGGTCCACGTAGACGCTGCCTGCCACCACCATGAGCCGGCCGCCGATCAGGTCCTGGACGTCGCGCGGGCGGGGTCGCCCAGTGCGGTAGACCACCTGCTCGGTGATGGTCTGGTAGGGGGGGGTGAACCGGACCCAGCGTTCCCGCCGGGGTGTTACGGTGAGTGCGGCGGCTGCCAGATCCGCCTTGCCCACGGCGATCATGGGAAGGATTTCGTTGAAGCTGTCGGGGATGATCAGTTGGACCTTCACCCCCAGTTCATCGGCGAAGCGATGGACCAGATCGTACTCCGGGCCTTCCGGGCCCGCGGGACCCTGGTAATAGGTCGTGGGATTATTGCGAGTGATGACCAGAAGCGTGCCGCGCTTCTTGACCTTTTCCAGGGCGGTGAGAGGGGTTTCGTGGTGACATCCGGCGAGCAGCGGAGAGAGGGCCATGACAAAGAGGAGCGGACGCCACAGATAGGCCGTGGCCCGGGGGCGGGGGGTCCATCCCCCGGAAGAAGCATTCGATCGTCTTCGGCCCATTAGGGTACAATACCACCAAATTTCAACGCCCCGGCAGCCCTATGGAAGGGCTTGAAGTACTTGGGGTTCCGACGTCTTTCGTCGCCCCGGCCGGGCCGGGAGTGGGTCGTCAGGTTAGCGAGCGCCCCGGGCTTGGGCTTTATTTACCCCAGTTGGATCAGGGGATGGCCTTCGCGGCGCAGTTTTACCGGAGAGGTACCGAAGCGGTCACAACGGCACCGACTCGAAATCGGTTGGGGGCATTGCGCCCCACGTGGGTTCGAATCCCACCCTCTCCGCCATATTTGTGCTAACATCCTAAATGCTTATATTATAAGGCATACAGGAACTGAATTGGTACAAAATAGTGGTACAAAACGGCGCGGAGGGCGAGGGAAGGAGAATCCCGTGCCCGCTCTGCCGCGCAACTGCTACAAGACGCCTCACGGTTTTATGTTCCGACTCGTCGTCCCTGAGCCGCTGCGTGCGCTCATCGGGAAACGCGAGATCAAGAAGGCCCTTGGCCGGGATTATCGCGAAGCCGTCAGTCAGACGCGGATCCTCGCCGCGCAGGCCGAGGAGCAGTTTACGCACGCCCGCGCGCAACAAGCCGTAAAGCAGCAGCACGAAGACGGCCTTGCCGTCTTTGAGAAGACCCCGCCCGAGAAGCGCCTCAAACGCATCACCCAAGTGAGCCCGGAGCTGGTTGCGGGGCTGCGTAGCTTTTGGCTATCGACGCTGCGTGAAGACATCGCTTGGCGTCGCGCTGGCCTTGACGAGGCCGACTACCAGGACCTGGAAGAGAATATCGCGGAGATGCAGAAGAAGATCGCCGCGGCCCTGGCCCGCGGCCGGCCGGAGCCCTTCCTCCCGGTGATCCGCGGGCTGCTGATCGGGCGGGGCTATGTGCTGGACGTATCGCCCGAGGAAGAGCGGCAACTCGCCCTGGACGTGCTGCCGGCGATCCAGCAAGGCTATGATATTCTCGCGCAGCGCCAGGCCGGGCGGATGGCCGAACCCGAGCTCACGGAAACGCCGCTGCCCGCCGTCTGGGAGCCGCCGCCTGCAGCCGAACCCGGATTCGGCTGGGAGGATCTGCTCAGCCACTGGACAGCCGATCATCCTCGCAACCGCCGTACGGTCGATGAGGTCGAGCGCGACCTGCAATCGCTAAGCGCGTTTCTGCCCCGGGCCACCCCGGCGACCCTGACCCGTGCCCAGGTCACCGCCTGGCTGCGCCATCTTCGGGATGCTCACGGCAACGGAGCCAAGACACTCGAGAAGAAGGGCACCCTTCTAGGGGCCTTGTTCTCGAGTGCGCTCAAGGACGAACTGCTCGACCGGAATCCGTTCGCCGGCTACGACTACAATCGATTTTCCGCCCGGGAAGGGATAGAAGACCCCGACGCACGCGAGCCCTTCACGTTGGAGCAGCTCCGGCGGCTCTTCTCGTGCGATGGCCTGTATGGGATTACTACGAAGGGCGGAGGCGGCTACCACACGCGGATCTGGGTGGCGTTGCTGAGTCTGTTCTCAGGGGCGCGGATCGATGAGATCATCAGTCTCACGGTCGAGAACATTCATCAGGACCCGGTGCCGTATTTCAGGATCACGAAAGGCAAGACCTCCTCCAGCGTGCGCGACGTGCCCCTGCATCCGAGACTGATCGAGCTCGGCTTCCTGGCCTACTGGGAGGCGGTAAAACAGGCGGGTCATACGTCGCTGTGGCCCCTGTTGCGTACGCGTTCGCGCAAGGGCAACCCCAGCGATGTGTATGGCAAGTGGTTCAACCCCTACATCCGCAAGAAGCTCAAGATGCCGCGGAACGTCACCTTTCACAGCCTCCGACATAGCTTCAAAGACTTTTGCCGAGACGCGCTCATCCCGCGGGATCTGCATCAAGCCCTCACGGGCCATGCAAAACAGACGGTCGGTGACAGCTACGGCCTGGGTTTTTCCATCGCCGTGAAGCACCAGGAGCTGTCCAAGATCCGCATTGACATTAGCCTGCCACGGCCGAAGCCTTTCGGGGCAGGCAGGTGACTCAATCACAAAGTCGTTTCAAGGGTATTCGGATTGCGCTGTGTTTCCGAGGTGCCGTGGTCTTCGGCCGCCGCCGGAGAGTGGCCAGTGTGTTTCCGACTTCCCCGATGTGGGCTTCCCGCACCACAGATCTCTGCCTGAGCGTCCGCTCCCTAACGGCGCCAGCTTCCGGACCCCGAGCGGACGGTCGCGCCTACAGGGGTCCAAGGGCAGGTATTTGATGCGGAGCAGTCACTCGGCGATTTCTTTTTAGGTCTGCACCTCGGCCAAAGCAGACATACGTTACGACATTATTGAGCGACTGCTTCTTCTTTTCGGATTATTCTTTCGAGGCTATGTGGTACGTGCGATAATCCCTACGCAAACACCATAGACATATACAAGGTCGGCTTGCGAATGGTCAAACATAACATATGAAATTCGCAGTCCTGCATATATCTGATCTCCATCGCGATCTATGCGATGAGGTCGCTAATGAATGGCTACTTGATTCCCTCGGCCATGATTTCAATCAATTCAACGAACAAACCCCAACAATACTCCGTCCCACGCTCTGTATAGTAACCGGGGATCTCGTACATGGTGTCGCATCAGGCACAAAGAATGCTGATGAAGAACTGAAGAGGCAGTACGCTCAAGCCGAGGAATTTCTCATAGGCTTGGCGAATAGATTTTTCGAAGGGGATCGCGAACGGGTCGTTATATTGCCCGGCAACCACGACGTTTGCCTAAATGACGTAATGTCGAGCGTTCAGAGAATCGAAATCCCAATCGAACTTGAAAAAAGGGCGAGGCTTGTCGAGGAACTATTTACGCCAATATCTGCGCTAAGGTGGTCTTGGCGTGAATTGTGTTTCTTCAAAATTACAAACGGCGATATGTATCGTGACAGGTTCCGCTACTTCGCTTCGACATACAACAGCTTCTATCAAGGTAAGCGCAAATACCAACTTGAGCCAGAACAGCAGTTCGATGTGTTTGACTTCGCCAACCTTGGCTTCTGCGTGATTGCACTAAATAGTTGTTTCAACAACGATCCACTCAGGCGTGCAGGCGCATTCCATCCCAACACCCTAACTGAGGCGTGTCGAGCTCTGCGTCAAAGTAATCGCGATGGTTGGTTGACGGCAGTAGCGTGGCATCACAACTTCGTTGGTGGTCCAACTCAAGATGATTATTTGGATGCAGGATTTCTACAGTTGCTCATAGATGCAGGTGCTTCACTTGGTTTTCACGGACACCAACATTTACCCGAATGCTTCGATGAACGCTTTCGGCTTGGTAATAAGCCACGAAAAATTACTATTGTTAGTGCCAGCACGCTTTGTGCAGAACCGAATAATCTTAGGCCGGGTATACCTCGTAGTTATAACATTGTTGAGTTAGATACAAGTAATTGGTCAGGCCGCGTGCATCAGAGGCAGATGGTAAATATGCTTATGTCCTTGCCTGTTTGGGGCCCTGGTCATTTCATCAACAATAACAACTCATATACTGATTTTGAGCTTTGCAAACCCCTTTTGATCAGATCAACGCAGCTTGATATACATCTGGCGCTGGTTCGGGCAGAAAAGCTACTTGGCACCCGTCTATGGCGTGAGGCAATTGAAGTGCTTGAAGAAATTAAGGAAGTTGCGCTCGCGCGGCCACTACTAGCAAAAGCGCTTGACGAACTGGGCGATGACCGCCTCACAATCACAACAATATGGCCGCCTTTGAACAACACAGAAGCAGTGGTATTGGGGAGTGCAGTGCTTAAAGGTGGTACTCGGGAAGAAGCGGAGGCGTTTATTCGATTGAGTCTCGTGACGGACGAACTTGACGCAAGTGTTCGCGATATTTCACGTCGAATTATTGAAAGGCGACTTAAATGAGTAGCGGAATTGTATTTCAAGTAGAAACGTCGAGGATACTTCAAATTCTTGCGCGCGAGATTTATGATTCCCCCCTTGCGCTTCTTCGCGAAAACTTGCAGAACGCATACGATGCAGTGCGCATGCGCTATGCCGAGTCCGGCACACTGACCGATGGTGGCCGGATAGAAATTCGCATAGAAAATGGGGAAGTTTCGATCACTGACAATGGGATCGGTATGAATGAGGAGGTGCTCCGCGAGAATTTTTGGAAAGCAGGGTCTAGCGGCAAACGATCAGACGATGCACGGCGAGCTGG